>NZ_JAUQTZ010000250.1:0-3819 GCF_059803845.1 Rhizobium sp. UFLA01-1127
CGCCGAGCGCTCCTTGAAGCGCTATCGTCGCGTCTGTTACCACTCGCGTGCTCGCAAAGGGCAGGGCGCCTTCGACCTGCTTGCCATAGTTGCCCACATTGGCCCCGGCTGTTCCGATAACTGCGGGCAGTTTCTGCAGCAGTTCAGGGGCCAGCTTTGCATCGATCAGCGCCTGTCTTGCCGAGGCTACGATATGGATCAGCGAGTTTTCCAGATCCGAGAGGATGTTCGCCGCGCCGGCCTTGCCGATGCCAAGCACCTGCCCCGTGCCGTCTGTGACAGCTGCCCGGCAACTCGTGCCGCCACCATCGATACCAATTGCAAACTGCCCCATCATATCTCCGGATGTTGCCCGTTACCTGTTTTTCATACAATACCAAAAAAATACCATTTACCAATAGATGGCCCCCTGATTTTTCTTTCCAAATATCTATTTGAATTATATGAATAAAATTATGAACGCCGATCTTTTTACGTCTGAAGGTTAAAATCGGCTGGACAATTGGTATTTTTTTGGCCTTAATTCGGAGCAAGGGAACAATGCGAACGGACATCGGCAAAACCGGCAGAAGAACAACAGCCGGTGGGTGACGCGGAAAGGCGCGCACCTCGTCGTTGTCCCGAACCGCTCTTATCAGGAGGATCGCGCTTCGGCGTTCGTCATGGATTTCCCGCATGGTTCTTGCAGCACCTCCGCCTGTAGGCGGTCGAGCGGCAATTGATTTGGCGGATCGGGCAGCTTGCCCCTGAAGCCTTTTGCATGGGGGATCGGCAACCGTGGCGGTCCCCATGGGGCGCTGACCGTTTTCGCGGACAGGCCAGCGGATTTTCAGATCGAAAACAGCGCCTGCTGCGGGCGCGGAAAACAGGAGAGGGAAATGAAAGCCAATGTTCTGAAAGGCTTGCTTCTTGCATCGAGCCTGCTGACGTCAGTCACTCTGGCGCATGCGGCCGATGTAACGCTAACCGTTGAAAGCTGGCGTAACGACGACCTGCAAATCTGGCAGGAAAAGATCATTCCGGCTTTCGAAGCGAAGAATCCGGGCATCAAGATCGTCTTCTCGCCGACGGCGCCGACCGAATACAACGCATCGCTGAATGCCAAGCTCGACGCCGGCTCTGCTGGCGATATCATTACCTGCCGTCCGTTCGATGCCTCGCTCGACCTTTTCAACAAGAAGCATCTCGTTGATCTGACGAACCTGAAGGGTATGGAAAACTTCTCGGCTGTCGCCAAGGCCGCATGGTCGACCGACGACGGAAAGTCGACTTTCTGCGTCCCGATGGCTTCGGTCATCCACGGCTTCATCTACAACAAGGATGCCTTCGACAAGCTCGGCCTGAAAGTCCCGGCGACTCGTGACGAGTTCTTTGCCGTTCTCGACAAGATCAAGGCTGACGGCACCTACATTCCGATGGCCATGGGTACGAAGGATCTGTGGGAAGCGGCAACCATGGGCTATCAGAATATCGGCCCGAACTACTGGAAGGGTGAGGAAGGCCGCAAGGCTCTCATTGCTGGCAAGGAAAAGCTGACGGATGCTCCATGGGTCGATCCCTACAAGGAGCTGGCCAAGTGGAAGCCTTATCTCGGCGATGGCTTCGAGGCTCAGAGCTATTCCGACAGCCAGAACCTCTTCACGCTCGGCAAGGCCGCGATCTATCCGGCCGGCTCCTGGGAAATTGCTCTCTTCAACACCCAGGCGCAGTTCAAGATGGGTGCGTTCCCGCCGCCGGTTGCCAAGGCCGGTGACGCCGCCTACATCTCCGATCATCCGGATATCGGCGTCGGCCTGAACGCCAAAAGCAAGCATCAGGAAGAAGCCAAGAAGTTCCTGAGCTGGGTTGCTTCCGACGAGTTCGCCAACATCTATGCCAACTCGCTGCCTGGCTTCTTCAGCCTGAACTCGCATCCGGTAAAAATGAGCGATGCGCTTGCGCAGGAATTCGTTTCCTGGCGTGGCAATCACAAGTCGACCGTTCGCTCCACCTATCAGATCCTGTCGCGCGGGACGCCGAATCTGGAAAACGAGACCTGGACCGAATCCGCAAACGTGATCAACGGCACGGATACGCCAGATGACGCTGCCAAGAAGCTCCAGAAGGGTCTCGACAGCTGGTACAAGCCCGGTAAGTGAACAACTGCGGCATGCGGGCGAGGGACCTTACAGGTTCCTCGCCCTCTT
The DNA here is from genome assembly GCF_059803845.1 of Rhizobium sp. UFLA01-1127. NCBI lineage: Bacteria > Pseudomonadati > Pseudomonadota > Alphaproteobacteria > Hyphomicrobiales > Rhizobiaceae > Rhizobium > Rhizobium sp. UFLA01-1127. The sequence continues at coordinate 2,187 of NZ_JAUQTZ010000250.1, forward strand.
CATTATTTCGGATCGAACGGCGATCGCTTCGCCTTTGCATTCCACACGCCCGAGGTCGTTTCCAGCCCGCTTGAGAGCCGGAGCGCCGGGTGGATTTGAACCTTAGAGCTGCTGCGTCGGCATGCAGCCAAGAAAAGCAGGCAGAAAGCCATGAGCGACGCCGCGTCATCAGATGTCCTTGAGGTCACGCCGATCAGACGAACCAAACGCTGGCATATCCTCGTTTTCCTTTTCCCGGCCTTCGTTGTCTACACGGCAGTCATGATCCTGCCGCTGATCGAGACCTTGCGGCTGTCGCTTTACAATGTCGTCGACAATCAGTCCGTCTTTGTCGGGTTGAACAATTTCAAGGTCCTGTTCGGTGACGAACGGTGGGCGCATGATTTCTGGAACGCGTTGCGCAATAACCTGATCTTCTTCGCCATCCACATGTGTGTGCAGAATCCGATCGGTGTCGCGCTGGCCGCGCTCTTGTCCCTGCCGAAGCTGCGCTTCGTCGCCTTCTACCGGACGGCCATCTTTCTGCCGACACTGCTCTCTTTCGTCGTCGTCGGCTTCATCTGGAAGCTGATCCTGTCGCCGCTCTGGGGTGTCGCGCCCGAACTTTTGAACGTGATCGGTCTGAAATCGGTTTTTGCGCCCTGGCTCGGCAAGCCGAGCACGGCGCTGATCACCGTCGCGCTGATCTCGGTCTGGCAATATGTCGGCATCCCGATGATGCTGATCTATGCCGCTTTGCTCAATATCCCGGAAGAAGTCATCGAAGCTGCCGAATGTGATGGCATCACCGGCTGGAGCCAATTCTGGAAGATCAAGCTGCCGCTGGTGCTGCCGGCGATCGGCATTATCTCGATCCTGACCTTCGTCGGCAATTTTAACGCATTCGATCTGGTTTATACCGTGCAGGGTGCGTTGGCAGGGCCGGACGGCTCGACGGATATTCTCGGCACGCTTCTTTACCGCGTCTTCTTCGGCTTCCAGCTACAGCTCGGCGACCGCTCGATGGGCGCGACGATCGCGACGGTGATGTTCCTCATCATCCTTGCCGGCGTTTCCTTCTATCTTTTCATCGTCCAGCGGCGCATCCGCCGCTACCAGTTCTGAGGAGCGCGACCCATGTCCAAGGCACGCACTTCCCTTGTCCGTACCGGCTTCGTGCATCTGGCGCTTATCGCCTATACGCTGGTCGCCATCTTCCCGGTGTTCCTGACCGTCATCAACTCCTTCAAGGATCGCGCTTCGATCTTCCGCGCGCCCTTGAGCGTCCCGACGCCATCCTCCTTCAGCATGATCGGCTATGATACCGTTCTGAAGCAGGGGGACTTCCTCACCTATTTCCAGAACAGCTTCGTCGTGACGATCGTCTCAATCATCCTGACACTGCTGTTCGGAGCGATGGCCGCATTCGCGCTGTCGGAATATCGTTTCCGCGGCAATACGGTCATGGGGCTTTACCTGGCGATCGGCATCATGATCCCGATCCGCCTCGGAACCGTTGCGATCCTGCAGGGCATGGTCGCCGCCGGCCTCGTCAACACGCTGACAGCGCTGATCCTCGTTTATACCGCTCAGGGCCTGCCGCTCGCGATCTTCATCCTGTCCGAGTTCATGCGCACGGTTTCGGACGACCTGA
>NZ_JAUQTZ010000251.1:0-3783 GCF_059803845.1 Rhizobium sp. UFLA01-1127
GGCGCAGGCCGATGCCAAGGGCCTGCATGGAAAGGCGCGCGCCAAGTTCAGAAGCGATTGCAAGAAGAACGGCGGCAAGTCCTAGTATCCGGGACTAATCTCAACCCAACGGTCAACTTTACCGTTGAAACGACGGTAGAGTTGATTCTGCGAGAAGCTGGTCATCCCCCTGATTCTCGGATCGAAATAGCGGCGCGCGGCTGCGGACATCGTTCTGCGCGCTGTCGGCATGCCTTGCTCAATCCTTTGGGTTCCCAAGCGCTGCCAACTCCGGACGCCGGTTGTGCATCCTGATCGATCAAGGCGGATTCATCCGGTGTGGCGGCAACGGCATGTCGAATTCGTTTCAAGCTGCAGCGATCGCGCCGGCGACGTTTTGCAACAAGCGGGGCAAACCCGGGAAACTCACTGAAATTACAGCTTATTCCTGTTTGGTGGAATCAACGGACGGAACAGGAAATTAAACGCAGCCATAAACCCTCCCCCTAAGGAAACAGTCTCGCACGCGGATGATCTTGCGGCCGGCCTTCTCGCTCTCGAGCCCTCACTCGAGAGCCTGCCTGCCGCTGTTTTGAAGCCAGCTGGAAGCGAGAATATGTTCTCTTTGCAATCGTTGCAGTCGTGACGGGAATGACCGGCTGCCTTGCCGTCGCCGTTGGTCGGCCGAACACGGAAATGCTCATGTCCGCTTCGGTTTCAGTTCCTTCGTTACCGGATCGGTCTTGCCATCCGCAAGCCTGTTGCGGGGATCGGCGACGAGCGGAGCGTTATTTTCCTTTTCTGCCGCTCCGCCTTCGTGATGTGCCTTGCTATGCTGTATTTTCGCAAGCGATTGCTTGTTTTGCTTTTCTCCTTGCGGATTACGCGATTGATCATAAGCCAAGCTGCGCCTCCTTTCTGTTTGAAAGAAAACTCGGCTGATTCGATTAGGTTCCCCGGTCGAGGTCGCCCGCCGCGCCGCATCTGGATCGAAGAGCCGGCAGGGATCTGTTATTTGAGCTCAGATCAGAGCGGCGCCGTTGGATGACGTGTGTCGACCTCACGAGCAGTCGGCACTATCAACCGAAAAAGAGTAATCCTTGCCCTTGAATTGATAGATATAATTCGCCAGAGAGGCCTCGCCGGAACTGAATTTCGGCAGCAGGAAGTCGCACAGGTCCGTAAGCTGCGCGGATTTGACGAGAGGCGCATCGAAATCGTCGTCGTCATCATCAAGGTCGAAGAAATAGCTGTAGATGTGATCGGTGAGATCAACTTTCGTCAGCGTGGTCTTGTGATCGACTTTCTTGGGCAGATCCTTGTTGGCGAAGATCACCGGATAGCGATCGTTGAGATAGGGAAGCACCAGGCGCTCCGTGACCGGTGTTGTCATCGCGATACCGACCAGGGGCAGCAGCCTCAATGCGATCCCGAATCTCTTTGCGGCGATAAGCCCAAGCAAAATTCCCAGGGAACCGAGCAATCCGCAAACAATTGCATAGATTTCCCACAAAGATAGTTCCGCCACGAATTCCATCATTCGCCCAACGTCTTCAATACCTGATCTGGATCAGGGTATCTTACTACCATATCGGCCACTTTCTCCAATCATTATGCGGCACGTGTCATCACTAAGCTGTGGGTTGCCATGCGAGCTGATGAGCAGCGGAATGCTGCTTCCATAGTTCGAAACCGGTCGCCTCGGCCAGCCGGATCATGAGCGCATTTTCACGCGATCGAGCCGATAAATCACTCGCGACAGCGGTGGTCGGAGGCCAAACAAACATTCGCGAAGATATTGGAAAAGACAATTTTTGCCCGATGGTGAGAGCGATGGGATTCGAACCCATGACCTACTGATTAAAAGTCAGTTGCTCTACCGACTGAGCTACGCTCTCCCTCTCCGCAGGCAGATGCTGCCTCGGCTGGAAGTGCGCGGAACATATGCAGAGGCCCTATTGCGGTCAACCCATAAAATCGCGGCAGCGGCGGCATGAAGATGCTTTTCCTCATCTTCGGGCAATGAAATTGCGGTATCGAACCGGAGAGCCCGCTCCTTGCGCGGGGAAGATTGGAAATCCAGGATGGTAAAGAACCAGCCCTTGGCAAGGCAATCGATTCTCGCGCACCCAAACAACCGTAACAATTTCCCTTAATAATCAGGATTGCAATGTATGGATCGATCGGCTCGCCATCCACAACAGTTGGGGTGCGAATCGTTTTTGGTGTATATCAGTATTGTTGACAACCCGTCTGGCCCTCAGGAGGTTCTTTTATGGATGACGCACACGTCGGTTGGATTGCAGCAATTATCATCGGCGGCCTAGCTGGCTGGTTCGCCGAGATGATCATGAAAAGCAATACGGGCATTATCATGAACATCGTCCTCGGCATCGTTGGCGCGATCGTTGCCAGTTGGCTGTTCGGCGTGCTCCATATCGGGCTGCCATTCCATGCATGGTTGAACTACCTGATCACGGGCTTCATCGGCGCCTGCATCCTGATTTTCGTCGGCCGCCTGATCAGGCGCTGAGCGGCGCATCGGGCTACTGCGTGATTCCTTAAATTGGCATCGGTCTAAGGATAAAATTACGCAGCAGATTAAAAGTGCCACAGCGACCTTTGCGCGTCACAGGTGACGCGCGGCGCTGAGGACAAGTCCAAATCGGGAAGAGGAGAAAGGGAAGACGGAATAGACCGCCTTCCCTTTTTGGTGCACGGTTTCCCGTCAAGCAAGCCGGAAGAATCCTGCGCAAAAACAGGCGGGATATTTTGCGACGACGACGACATGCCTGTCATCAAGCGCTCGAAGCGCAACATACTGATTCGAAACGTCGCGATACGTTTTCAGACCTTTCCAACCCCGACCTCGGCGCTATCTATCAGGATGGACCCGAAAGGAGGTTGGAAACATGACGGAAAACGCCAATCGGACAACCACACGCAAGGTTATTCGCGGCCGTCCCTACAGTATTGCCGAATTTGCACGGAAATATCGCCTCGACGAGGCGGAGGCGAAACGCCTCTTCTACAAGTTCGGTCCGTCGTCGACGGAACTCGATCTGCTGATGGCAGCCAAACGAAGGCCGGCCTCCCTTGCGACCGCAATCGGCCGATGATTCGCGGCTCTTTCAGCTAGATTTGCGGCATGGTGCCGGCATTGTCTGCCTTCGAGGCGACGATACTGATATATCACATCGACTGCCTTCGAGATGCTAGATGACACTGTGTGCCATTCAAGCATAAGTCGGACAGCCTCGAATGCAGAATTCGCTTAGCCACCTCGCCTATCTCGCGCTGGAATACGCGATCGTGACGCTTGAGCTGAAGCCAGGCACGCTCGTCACCGAAAAGCAGCTGATCGAGATGGCGGGGCATGGGCGGACGCCGGTGCGCGAGGCGATCCAGAAGCTTGCCTGGCAAGGTTTGATCCATGTTCGCCCGCGTGTCGGCCTGCAAATTGCGCAGATTCGCCCCGAGGATCATCGATATGTCATGCAGGTCAGGCGCGAACTGGAACCGCTCGCAGCCGCGCTAGCTGCGACCTATGCCGATCCGCATCAGCGCGAGCAATTGCGGGAATGCGCCCGCCTGATGACGGAGTGCGCCGTCACCGGCGACCTGCCCGGCTTTTTCGCCGCCGACAAGACGTTCGACGAGGTTCTCGAAGCCGCCTGCCCCAACAATTTCATCATGGCGGCGCTCGCGCCCGTGCAAACGCATGCGCGCCGGCTGTGGTATTCCACCGGAACGCATGATCGCATGGATGGGGCAATTGCGATGCATGTTCAGGCCATCGAAGCC
>NZ_JAUQTZ010000252.1:0-3767 GCF_059803845.1 Rhizobium sp. UFLA01-1127
GCTCTCATGCCCCGGCAGGATGTTGATGTCGCCAGCCGCATTGCCGTTCACGTCGCCATTGGCAGCCGTGATCGACGAGCCGATTATATTGAGATCACCCTTGGTGGCGTTGAGCGTGATGTTGCCGTTCGCGGCGGAGAGCGTCGCACCGACATTGTCCGTCGCGCTCTCTGTGATCGACTTGCTGTGGCTGCCATAGATGGAGATGAATCCGCCACCGAAACCGACACCAATGCCGGATTTCTTGGTCTGCTTGTCGCTCTCGTGCTCTTCCTGCGCTCCCATGATGGTGACAGTCGAACCGGAGAGGCTGAGATTGTCGCCGGCGGCGATCTGCGAGCCAGAGACGACCGTCTCACCGTTAGCAGCCACGTTAACGTTGCCGGAGGCGGAGACGGAGGAGCCGACGGTGTCCTCGTCGTAGGTGTGCGTATGGGTCTTCGACGACGAGAGGAAGCCGCTCTTTTTGCTGTCGGATGTGGTCTCCTTCGTGTCCTTGCCGGAGGCGATGACGATGTTGTCGGCGGCGCTGATATTGGCATTGGCCGTATGAGCCGCATCGCCAGCTGTGACGTCGGAGGCAGACACGGCGACATTGCCACCGCTGGAGGCGACGCCGATGCCGGTCTGGCCGGAGATTGACGAACCCCCTTCGCCGTCGTCGTCGCTTCGCTTGCCTTCTTCGAGCCGGGCTTACTGGAAGAGGAAGCGCTGTCGATCGCTTCGCCGACGGTGACGTCACCCTTGGCAATCAGATTGGCGGTGCCGCCCTTGGCGCCAATATCGGAACCGATGACACTGATGTTGCCGGTATCGGCCTGCACGGTGACGTTGCCGCCCCGCGAGGTGATCGAGGAGCCATTGCTGGTAACGGCCGTGGAGGAGGACTGACCGCCCTTGTAGCCATTGTACGAGCTTGCCGTCGTCTGCGATTGGTTGGTCGTCTGATCCTGCGAGCCGGTGATGGCGATATTGCCGTTCGTCGAGACGATGCCGAGATTGCCGCCAGCCACAAGCGACGAGCCGCCAATCAGCACACCCTGATTGCCCGACACCAGCATGGCGCCGCCGGCGATGAGCGACGAGCCCTGCTGCGTTAGGCTTGTGGTCTTGAGGGTCGTGCCGCGGCTAATATCGACCGTCGTATTCTGAACGCCGGCGGAGATGACGCTGACCGAACCGCTGGAGGAGAGAACGGAGAGGTCGCCGCCGACTTTGGCGGAACTGGCGACGATGTTGACGCCGCTGGTAAATCGTCGCTGCCAGGTGCGCAACTCAGCTGACCAAGTTTTTCGCGCAGTTACGCACCTTCAACGCGTTCCCAAACACCTTTAAATGGAAAATCGGGGGGGATTAGCCTCCAAATTTCACCGGAACCCGCATCCATAAACCAGCGTCCGCCAACAAGGCAGCCTTTTTGATAGCTAAGCAGCGGCGGGATTTCTTGTGCGACTCCTGCTTTCACTTTGTCTTCGACATATCGCACAAATCGAGAGTACTCGTTGGGCGATTGGAACCCGCGAATCTCGTACCAAACGGTTGTTTCCATCAGTTGTTCATCTGCTTCGAGTCTACAACGATCGTAACGCTACCGTCCGACGCCTGCAGGACGTGGTCAAAGCCATTGTTGCTGCCATATTTGCCACCGCTCAATACAGTCAAACCCTGATCGGCCGCGACGGAATCGACGAGTCGCTCGGTCAGCCGATCCATAGGCCGGTGGTTGTCTGGGAATAGCTCCGCGCGTAAATTTTCCCCTTCCTTAGAAGGGCACAGGCTGACTTATTCACCAGAAAGCTTTGATTCTAGGAGCACGCCTCAAAAGCCTTCATGAGAGCGCTTCCGAGTTTTGGGCTGTTCAAATCACATTCGACCGCGTTCCGTTATCTTCATAGTTAATCGAAGGTACCATTTTTACCAGCGTGCCCTCACACTCCAAGCCCACAGCTTTTGCGCCCTTGGCCAAGGTCTTCCAACTTTTCACGCCGGCGGCCTGCAACATTGGCGCTTGAATTGCTTTCCATTCATCTTGGCTCGGGTGTTTTATTCCTTCGGTCGATGCGTTCAGCGCATCCCGTACTCTTTCAGTTAACAACTGAAAATCGGTGTCCTCTACCACAAATACCGGCCCGCTTCCCACCCACACGCCCGCAGTGGTCTTCGAGTACCAGTCGATAAGGACTTTACCTTTTCTCAAAAGGGCTACAGCACGTTTCATGTCTCACCTATGGGTAAATAATCACGTTTGACCTAGGAGGCATAGAGACACCACAAGCCGCCGATCCCGACGATGGGCCGTAGCCCCGAGATAGGTCAGTCGGAGAGCCGGCAGACGTCAAAATCTTTTAAACAAAGTTCGAAGATGCGTTGCTCCCAGTCCTTGAATACGACGACATCGCCTTCCATGTAGGCAGACATGATTACGTCCTCGTGCTCATATTTTTTTTCTTGAGCGAACCCGTACGACAGGAGAATGATCGACAGCTCACACTCCAGCACAATTCCCTCTTTTAATATCCATACAGTGTGAATTTCATCATCCAGCTCGGACAGAGTAATTATTCTATCCTTGATGAAATAAGCCTTTCCACCGCAATATATCGCAACGATTCCATTCGCTCCTACAGAGGTACGTGGATTGAGATACGACGGAAGCCATACCTCTCCGATTTCGCTTTCATTTCGCATTACGCGATAAGCTGTAAGGCCGTCCTCGCTGCTCGATTCTATCAAATCAAATGCAACATTAAGTGCAACAAACGATATATTCGCCACTTTTTTACTCCAACTATCAACGTCCTGGAAGAGCAGTTATGAGACTGATATTGCCGTCTGATGCTATCTGCCATGCCGATTTTACGAGCGCCGTGTTTCCGTTCGGGCCGGTAAGAGCGGAAGTGACCTCAATTTTATTCCCTTTGATAACGGCGCTCCCAAAGTTATTCGCAAGCTGCTGTGTCAAGGCTACCCCCAAATCATCTCCGCTAAAACCGAGCAACCCAACAAAATAACCTCCTTTCCCGACACTATCCTGATTGTAGGATACCTTGCCCAATAGATAATCAAGCTTACCGAAAGGCGTGTTTAGCGGACCGCGGATTGAAATCTTCGATGGATCCAATATTTGGCCATCAGAACGCACGATAAGCTTAGCGCCGCTTTCAGTGGTCCGAGTCGTCGTGACAACTTGCGTCGGCCTCGGTGCCAAAGCGTCAGCGGCACCGGCTAGTATGCTATTCATGAGGTCCCATGGCGCTAAGTTGGCTTCCACTTGGCCAACGGCTTGGTTTCCGCCGGTAATCCCGTCCGAAGCGTTAGCAACGGTAGTCGCTATGTTTTTGTAGGAGTGCTCGCTGACGTAAACCTGGGTCGCCAGATTATAGAGGCTAAGAACCTGAGCGAAATATTGAGCATTGATCGACGTGTCATAGTATGCGCTGCCATTCGCCTGGAAATATTGTTGCCCACAGCTCGTACCTGTAGCGCAGGCCTCCGGCCCCTTCGGTGCGATGCTATCCAGGAATTCGGCAGCTGCATCGTCTTGCTCTAAGCCGGCGCCGGTTACGTCCACTTGTTTAAGTGCTTGTAACGTCAGCATTCCGATTGCGGTATTGACCGCAGCGGGGCTGCAGCCTGACGCGCTGGCGGCATTGCCGCAAAGTCCCTCCTGGTATGCAAACTGTGCTGCGTTGCTCTGAATGAGCGTTGCTTCTGCGATGTGGAGCTGACGATTGTATTTCTCCGCATCGAGCGCGGTTGCGGCACCT
>NZ_JAUQTZ010000253.1:0-3661 GCF_059803845.1 Rhizobium sp. UFLA01-1127
ATCCTGAACCTTGCCATTTGGTTTGGGCTCCATGTGCTGTTCCGTGAGACCACGAGCTTCACCTACGGTTCTTGGAGGATCGACACGCCCGTCCTGGCTTCGCTTTCATCGCCCTCGCTCATACTGACCCTACTGGCCGCGGCGGCCATCTTTCGCCTGAAGATGTCCGTGATAACGACTTTGCTGACATCTGCCGCTTTGGGTGTCGGCTGGACCGTCCTTGCTTCCTGACGAAAGGAGGCGTTCGCCGTGTCAACCGCGAGATGTCAGCCAAACGCCCGCCAGCGTCACCGCCAATCCCACGAACATTGCGGTCGTCAGCGGTTCGGAAAACAAGGCCCAGGCCCAGAGCATGGTCGCCGGCGGGCTGAGATAGATGGCCGCGCTGACCTGCGTCACCGGGAGGAGGCGCAGGCTGGTATAGTAGACCGAATAGGCGACAAAGGTTGCGATCAGCACCAGCCATATGATGCCGATCGCGAAGCTGCGGGTCATCGGCGGGGCGAGATTACCCTGCATCATGGCGCAGATTCCGAAGAGCGCCGAAGCCGTCAGGGTATGGATGCAGAGGCTTTGATGAACTGGCATATGTCCAGTCCGCCGCCGCTTGTGCAGAACCGATGCGAAGGCAAAGACGAGCATGGACCCGACGGTCAATCCATAGGCCCAGATGGGGGCCGAGCCGAAGGTAAGGCTGTCCAATGACACAATCAGCACGCCAGCGACTGCGATCGCCGTTCCAAGCCATTGGCGTCCGCTCAGGCGCTCCCCCAGGACCGGTTGGGAGAGGGCCGCAATGGCGAGCGGCAGCAGATCGGAGATCAGCGCCACCAGTCCCGTTGGCACCCGCTGTTCGATCGCCAGTGCAAATCCGCCGAGGTAGAGAAAGACCGCCATCACCCCGAACAGCATCTGCTCGGCAATCGCGCGCATCCGCATCCGCGTTCCGATCGTCAGAGCAAAAGGCAGCAGGATCAAACCCGAAACAAGCGTGCGCCAGAACAGGAGCAGCATGACGCTTGCCTCCTGGCTGGCATAGCGAATGCCGATGAAGCCGGAACTCCAGCTGACGATCAGGAGCGCGGCCATCAAGGGCCAAAGGAAACGGCGTTCGGTCGGCGAGGGCTGCGATAGGCTTTGGTCTGTCATCGGACTCCCGATCGAATGGCTTTCACGGCTCAGCCATAAGCGAGCGCTCGCTCGATGACACATGACAAATATCGATCATGGCATGACATCTCAGTTTTAAGGTTCATGATGATTTGCAAGATGCCGACGAAACGGGCATTCTTTTGCAGGACTATCATCTGACCGGAATTGCCGTGACCGAATTCACCAGCCGACGCTTGGAAATCGACGCGCTGCGCGCATTATGGGCGATACGCCATCACGGCGGCATTACCCGCGCAGCGGAAGCCTTGGGCCTGTCGCAATCCGCCGTCAGCCACAAGATCAAGCGGCTTGAGACGAGCCTCGACTGCGCTCTCTTGAGCCGCAAGTCCGGAGCGCCAATGTTCACCGCAGCCGGCGAGGATCTGCTTGATTACGCCGGCCGCATCCTCGGCCTTCATGACGAGGCGCTGCTGAGCATCTCGAAGACATCGCTTGCCGGCCGCGTTGCCCTCGGCCTCACCGAGGATACGACCTGCACCGACCTTGCCCGCATATTGGGGCGCTTCCGCCGCCTGCACCCGAACGTCTCAGTGCGCACCAAGGTCCGCATGAGCCTCATCCTGCGTGGAATGCTGGAGCGGGGAGAGCTTGACGCAGCCATTATCCAGGTCTTCGCCCATGAGGTTCGCCCGACCGACGTCGTTCTCTTTCGCGAGCAGCTGCATTGGGTCAAGCATCCGGACCTGTTGTTGCCGCAAGGCGGGCCGGTTCCTTTTCTGTCCTTCGATGATGAATGCTTCTACCGCCGTTGGGCACTCGATATCGGACAGGACGGTGGCGTCGTTCTTGAAACCGTATTCGAATGCTCGAGCGCCGCAGGGATTATTGCGGCGGTGACCTCGGGCCTGGGCGTAGCATTACTGAACGGTCGCCATTTGCAGCCGGACATGGAGATCATCACCCAAGACCTGCCTGCGCCGCCGGCGTTGGCCTATGTGGCGCGTCGCGGCCGCAAGGCAAGAAATCCCGCGCTCGATACGCTCATCGGGGAGATCGAGAGCGAGATCAGCCGTTATGGGGGACTGGCTTTGGCGAGCTGAGCTGATTGAAGGCAGAATGTTGCCTTTAACTGAGGGATCCAAATGGAGCGGCCCACTTATGCTGATCGGCTCATGTCACTGCGGTGAGGCGGGTTGGACGCTTGCAGGCGATCCAGGCTCGATCACGGCCTGCAACTGCACGCTCTGCCGGCGCTACGGCACGCTGTGGGCCTACGACTACGAAGGAGAGCGGGTCTTCATCAGTGGCCAGACTGCCTCCTATACCCGCGCCGGCAAGGACAAGCCGTCTCTCGAGATACTGTTCTGCCCGTCCTGCGCCTGCGTCGTGAGCTGGCGCAGCCTGCGACTGCAAAAGGATGGCCGCCGGCGCATGGCGGTCAACGTGCGGCTGGCGCCGCCGGATCTTGTCGCTGATCTACCCATCGATCATTTCGATGGACTGGATACGCTTGAAGACCTTCCTTCCAAAGGACGGTGCGTGCGTGACCTCTGGTTTTGATTACGGGCTGACAATCCCTCTCAATTCGCCAGTACCCTCTGCGACGGAAAGGTGATCTCGACCAGCGTACCCTCGTTCGGGGCCGAGCTGATCGAGAAGGTCGCCCGGTTGGCGTCGACCATGGCCTTGGTCAGCGGCAGGCCGAGGCCGGTGCCGTCGCCGCGCTTGCGGGAATTGGTCGAGACCTGCCGGAAAGGTTTCATCGCCTGCTCCAGCTCCGTGCGTGTCATGCCGACACCGGTATCCCGGATGCGCATCACGACGCTGCCATTGCCTTCATAGGAGGTGGAGACGACGATCTGGCCGCCCGACGGCGTGAAGCGGATGGCGTTGGAGAGGATGTTGAGCGCGATCTGCTTGATCGAGCGCAGGTCGGCCACGACATTCGGCACGGCCTGCGACAGGGCTGTGCGGATGATGACGCGCTGGCTGTTGGCCTGCGGCTGCACCAGCGACACCGCTTCGGTGATCGCTTCGTTCAGACCGACGGATGCAAAATCCAGATCCATCTCGCCGGCTTCGATCTTCGAGATGTCGAGGAGATCGTTGACGATGTCGAGAACATGCCGCCCGGAGCGGCCGATATCGGTCGCATATTCGATGTAGCGCGAATGGCCGATCGGCCCGAAGCGCTCGCCGGCCATCATGTCGGAAAAGCCGATGATGGCATTGAGCGGCGTGCGGATTTCATGGCTGACGCGGGCAAGAAAATCCGTCTTGTGGGCATTGGCGGTTTCGGCGGCGCGCTTGGCGTTGCGCAGCTCTTCCTCGGTCCGCTTCCATTGCGTGATGTCGCGGATGACGGCGCAGTAGCCGTTCGAGGAGTTGAGGCGTCCCATGGTCATGAACAGCGGCACGAAGCCGCCGGAGGCCTCGCGGCCGATCACTTCGCGGCCGTCATTGAGCACGCTGGCGACGCCGTGGCCGGAAAGGCCGCCGAGATAATCGAGCACAGCCTTCTGGCTCTCATGGGCAAACAGCATGACGA
>NZ_JAUQTZ010000254.1:0-3588 GCF_059803845.1 Rhizobium sp. UFLA01-1127
GGAAATAGGGCGTGGCTTCCCGCAGGACGCGGGCGAAGGAAGGGCGGTCGAGGAGGCGCTGATAATAGGCCTTCAGCCGATCATGCTCTCTGCCAAAGGGAACCAGGGTTTCGGCGTAGAACAGGGCCGGTGCGGCGGCGCAATCCGCCATGGTCACATCGTCTCCGGTGATCCAGATTTTACCGTCCAGCTGCTTTTCAACCATTCCATAGGCGGTGCGCAGCAGTGACTGCGCTTCGGCAACGCTCTGCACCCTCCGGTCCTTTTCTGGCCGGCGCACATCCGCGACGATCGCTTGCATCGGCTCCTGCACATAAAGGTCGAAGAAGCGATCCCAGAGCCGCACGCACAAGGCATCAGAGAGCTCCGTCGGCAGTAGTTGCGTTGCACCGGGATAATGCCGATCGAGATACTCGATGATGATGCTGGTCTCGGGAATGGTGCTGTCGAGAGCTTCGTCGCGAAGCACCGGAAATTTGGCGAGCGGCCAGAGGCGCACCAGCGAGGCTCGCGATTCCGTATTGCCGAGATCGATAATCCTGCTTTCGAACGGCGTCCCGTTTTCATAGAGCGCCATCAAGACCTTGTGGCAGAATGAGGCGAGGGGATGCTGATAGAGGACAAGGGACATGCGACGACCTTTCCGAGATCGAAGTTCGAGATGATACTTACCTAAGTGGCTAAGTATCATCTCGATTGCTGCCTTGCAAGAAAATAGTTATCCAAATGGATAGCTATTTCCCTCGCTGCCGTCTGTCGTATCAATCGGCGATGTAGCGTGCGATGACCAGATGGCCCGGCGTCGGCTGGCCGTCTTCCATGCGGACATTGATGTCGGTGATTTCGACGAGTTCGAAGCCGGTGGCGGTCAGCCGCTCGCGTATATAGGCATCGGAATGGGCGAAGCGCTGATGCGGGCCGACCATATAAAGACGTCCCGCCATAGTGGCATCCGGCAGGGTCTCGGAGGAGAAGATGAAGAGACCTCCCGGCGTCATGTTCTCGGCGGCGCCGAAAAAGAGCGGTTCCAACGCGCCGAGATAGGGCAGGACATCAGTTGCGGTGATGAGATCGAAGGCATCTTCATCGTTGTCATCAAGGAAATCCTCGACCTCAGCGACAAAGAGCGTTTCGTAGACGTCCTTTTCATGGGCAACTTCGACCATGTTTTCGGAGATATCGATGCCGGTGATATCCTCGACGATATCGCGCAGCGTACCGCCCGTCAGCCCCGTGCCGCAGCCGAGATCGAGCATGCGCTTGAAGGGGCCGAGGCCGAGCGCCTGCAGACGTTGGCGAACGAGGACCGGCACATGGTAGCCGAGCTGTTCGACCAGCACGTCTTCGAAAACTTCGGCGTGCTGGTCGAAAAGGGTCTCGACATAGGCGTCCGGCGCCTTCACCGGCGTTTCGCCGCGGCCCATTGAGGCGATGCGGACGGCTGCGCCGCCATGGTCTTCCGGATCGAGGGCCAGGACCTCCTCATAGGCTCGCACCGCAGCGTCGATGTCGCCCGCTTTTTCCAGCGCCAAGGCGTGATTATAGGCTTTTGCGAGTGCGTCTTCGTCGATCTTCTTCTTTGCCATGGATGCCGGCCCTTCCGTTTGTCACGCAGGCATTAAGACGCCTGTTCAGCTTTTGCAATGCTTGCCGTGCAGGCGCAGAATATCGTTTTCTGTAAAGGCGAATTTCGGAACCTTATCCGATAAAAGAACAAGGGAGGAACGACAATGGATACCGAATTGACCGCATCGAATCCGACAGGCGGCCCGCCGGAGCGAGGCCGCCCTTCCCTGCCGGCGACATCGGCCGAAATCACCAACACATTGACCCATTATTACCGGGGCGAACTGGCAAGGATGACGAGCTGGCGCGATCGCATCGACCGAACCTCGAACTGGGCGATCACAGTGGTTGCGGCGCTGCTTTCCGTGTCGCTATCGACGCCCGCATCGCATCATGGCGTGCTGCTGTTCGGGATGATGCTGATAAGCCTGCTGCTGATGATCGAGGCGCGGCGATACCGCTTCTTCGATGTCTACCGCTCGCGCGTGCGGCAACTGGAGCGGCACTATTTTGCGCAGATCCTGGCGCCGCAGACCGACCCTACCGCAGACTGGGCGTCGCCGATTGCGGCCAGTCTGCGCGCTCCGCGGCTGCTGCTGAGCTATGCCGAAGCGGCGCAGCGGCGGTTGCGGCGCAATTATTGCTGGATGTATGCGATCCTGTTGCTTGCGTGGATCCTGAAGATTTCGACGCCGAGGCTTCAAACGGATGGCCTGACGCAGGAGCAGGCGCATTCATGGGGCTATATTGTAGACAACGCGGCTCTCGGACCGATGCCCGGCTTTATTGTTATCATTCTTGTCGCAGCCTTCTATACCGCCATTCTTTACGGCACGTTGCGTCGCGGGCCGGATGACGGGGATTTCGTGCATGGCGAGGCGCATGTTTGATGCCGGCGATGTCGCCGCGCGGACAACGCCCGGCGCGATGTTCAGTGCAGGATGAACTCTCCCTTTACGGCGCGCCATTCGGTTGCTGAAATCAGCTTGCGATGGACATAGCGCACGGAGTGAAGCGGGCCGTCCAGCGTCTCCTGCCAGAATTTCAAGAATCCGTGCATTTCCGGGAAATTCGGGGCAAGGTCATAGTCCTGCCAGATGTAGGTCTGGAGAAACTGGGGATGATCGGGCAGGCGGTAGAAGATCTGTGCCGTCGTCAACCCATAACCCTGCAACTGCTTTTGCATGTCTTCGTGCATGAGCTTTCTCTTTGCGTTCCCATTTTTTCGTGACTCATGGTCACAGAGATATGGAAACAGCTGATGGTAAACTCAAGCTTTACAAAACTGTCATGACGATAATTTTATTACAGAAATCAATATGTTAGCAGCGACGCGGCGAGAGTGCTGCCAAATGCGGCGTTTCAGGCGCCGCATTTGAGGGATCAGCGTTTGAGGTGCTTGGTCAGCCGGCCTTCCATGCGCGCCCAGCCGTTGCGCATCAGCTCGACGATCACCAGGTAGAAAATCGCCGCCCAGAGATAGATCTGGTAGTCGTAGGTGCGTGAAAAGGCGTAGCGCGTCTCTCCCATCAAGTCGTAGACCGTGATGATGGAGACGGTTGCCGAGCTCTTGATCAGCAGAATGATCTCATTGCCGTAGGGTCGCAGCGCCACGATAAGGGCCTGCGGAATGATGATCTTGCGGAAGGCGATCCATGTATGGATGCCGAGGGCGCTGGCGGCCTCCCTCTGACCCTTCGGCACACTCTGGATGGCGCCTCTGACGATTTCCGTCTGATAGGCCGCCGTGTTCAGCGTCATGGCGAAGACGCCGCAATAGAAGGGATCCTTGAAGAACCACCAGAGGCCTATATCCTCGAAGAACCAGCGAAAGCTCGGAAAGCCGTAATATACCATGAATATCTGCGCCAGCAGCGGAGTGCCGCGGAAGAGATAGACATAACAGTAGGTCAGCGTGCTCAAGATCTTGTTGCTCGCCATGCGGGCGAAAGCGAGCGGTACCGATAGGATTGCGCCGAGGATAAAGGATGTGGCGACGAGTTTGACGGTAATTCCCAGACC
>NZ_JAUQTZ010000255.1:0-3474 GCF_059803845.1 Rhizobium sp. UFLA01-1127
GCCTCGGCAAGGCCGATTGCCTCCAGCAACGCGGCGCGATTGTCGCGGAAGCGATCCGAATGCGTCGATATCTCTGATCTCAGGACGGTCATGCGGTCTCACTCGGTCGAGTAGAATGGTATTCGAAATCAGGCCGTCTCGCCGAACAGCTCGCGGCCGATCAGCATACGCCGGATTTCGGAGGTACCGGCGCCGATCTCGTAGAGCTTGGCGTCGCGCAGCAGCCGTCCGGCGGGATAATCATTGGTATAGCCATTGCCGCCGAGCGCCTGGATGCATTCGAGCGCCAGCGCAGTCGCCTTCTCGGCGGAATAGAGAATGCAGCCGGCCGCATCCTTGCGGGTCGTCTCGCCGCGATCGCAGGCGGCCGCAACCGCATAGACATAGGCGCGCGCAGCATTCATGGTGACATACATATCGGCAAGCTTGCCCTGCATCAGCTGGAATTCGCCGATCGACTGGCCGAACTGCTTGCGCTCATGCATGTAGGGCAGCACCACATCCATGCAGGCGGCCATGATGCCGATGGGGCCGCCGGAGAGGACGACGCGCTCATAGTCGAGGCCCGACATGAGCACGCGCACGCCGCCATCCACCTGACCGAGAACATTCTCTTCCGGCACCTCGCAATCGAGGAAGATCAGCTCCGAGGTGTTGGAACCGCGCATACCGAGCTTATCGAGCTTCTGGCCGACCGAAAATCCTTTGAAACCCTTCTCAACGAGAAAGGCGGTGATCCCTCGCGGGCCAGCATCCGGCGAAGTCTTGGCGTAGACGACGAGAACATCGGCGTCCGGGCCGTTGGTGATCCACATCTTGCTGCCGTTCAGCACATAGTGACGGCCGCGCTTCTCCGCGTGCAGCTTCATGGAGACGACATCGGAGCCGGCGCCCGGTTCCGACATCGCCAGGGCGCCCACATGCTCGCCCGAGATCAGCTTCGGCAGATAGCGCTCCTTCTGCGCCGTGGTGCCATTGCGATGGATCTGGTTGACGCAGAGGTTGGAATGGGCGCCATAGCTTAGGCCGACGGAAGCGGACGCGCGGCTGATCTCCTCCATGGCAACCGTATGGGCGAGATAACCGAGGCCGGAGCCGCCGAAGACTTCGTTGGCGGTGATTCCGAGCAGGCCGAGATCGCCCATCTCCCGCCACAGATGCATCGGGAAACTGTTGTTACGATCGATTTCATCGGCAAACGGTGCGATGCGATTGGTGGCAAAACGGCGCACTTGCTCGCGCAGCGCCTCGATATCCTCTCCAAGCGCGAAGTTCAGTCCCCCTTCAAACATCCGGCTTCTCCTCCCGATCGTCCCGAACGCGCGTTCCTTACGAACCTATACCTCTTCATGCCCGCTTCAAGTTTTGCCTGATACCGTCACGCGGCATCGGCGGGCATAGGCTGGCTGCCCTGCTTCTCCTGAAGTGTCTCATAGGCCTTCAGCTTCTCGGCAATTCTCGCCATGACCTTGCGGGCGGCCTCCTCCTTGACCGGTCCGAAGCCCCTTATCTCATCAAACAGCGAGAGAATGGCAAGGGCTTCCGCCTCGTTGTCGTGGCGCAGGCCGGCGAGTACGCGCGCGGCGATGCCTTCGTAGTCGGCGATCAGACGACGTTCCAGCCGCCGTTCCGCCATATAGCCGAAGGGATCGAGAGGGGTGCCGCGCAAACGCTTCATCGGTGCAAGGGCGCGCAGCAACGGCAGGATCCAGGCGCCGAACTCGCGCTTCTTCGGCCGGCCGTTCGGGTCCTTGCCGCCGAGGATAGGCGGCGCGAGGTTGAGAGCCAGCTTGAAGTCGCCTTCCATCTCGTCGCGCAGATGTGCTTCGAAAGCCGGATCGGTCAGAAGGCGCGCGACTTCGTATTCATCCTTGTAGGCGAGAACGCGTGCATAGGTGACGGCAACGGCAAAGGGCACCTTGTCCGAAAGCCGCTCTTTTGCGGCAAGCGCATTGGCATGGGCGACGAAGCCGGCATAGCGCTCGGCAAGCGCAGCATTCTGATAGGCAGTCAGATGCGCCTTGCGATGCTTGACGAGTTCATCGAGGCTCATCTCCGCAAGCGTCTTACCGGCCGCCGGCTCGGCCATCAGAGCATGCACGGCCTGCGGATCATGCGCCAAGAGCCGGCCCCAATGGAAAGCGGAGAGGCTCGCCTTGACGGCGACGCCGTTGAGCTCGATCGCCTTTTCGATCGCTTCTAGAGAGAGAGGCAGAAGGCCGCGCTGCCACGCAAAACCGGTCAGCAGGATATTGGTCGACATGGCATCGCCGGTCACCTCCGTCGCGACATGACCGAAATCGAGGAAGACGGATTTGTCGCTGACCGTCTTGGCGATCGTGTGCTGGATCGAACCGGTCTTGAAATCGAAATCGCGGTTGCGGACAAAATCGGCGACCGGCATGAGCCCGGTGTTGACGATAGCCGTGGTTCGCGTCTGTGAGCAGAGCGTGATCGCATCCCTGGAGGCGCCCACCACCTCATCCGCGGCGAACAGCAGATCGGCACCGCCGTTGACGATGCGCGAGGAGGTCACATCGGCTTGATTATGACCGATGCGCAGATGGCTCATGACAGCGCCGCCCTTCTGGGCAAGACCGGCCATATCGAGAATCATTGGCACCTTGCCGTCGAGATGCGCAGCCATGCCGAGGATGGCACCGACAGTCAGGATACCCGTGCCGCCCACGCCGGCAATCGCGATGTTCCACGGCCGATCGCCGATGACGGGAATTTCGGGCATCGGCACGTCGACATCGACATGATCAAGCGCTTTGCGCTTGCGGCGCTTGCCGCCGTGAACGGTCACGAAGGACGGGCAAAAGCCCTTGACGCAGGAGAAGTCCTTGTTGCAGCTCGACTGGTTGATCTGGCGCTTGCGGCCGAACTCCGTCTCCAGCGGCTCGACGGAGATGCAGTTGGACTGCACGGAGCAATCGCCGCAGCCTTCGCAAACGGCCGGATTGATGAAGACGCGCTTGGCCGGATCCTCCAGCAGCCCGCGGCTCCGGCGACGGCGCTTCTCGGCCGCGCAGGTCTGGACATAGACGATCGCCGAGCAGCCTTCGGTTTCGCGCAGCTTGAGCATCACCTGATCGATATGGTCGCGATGCAGCACCTTGACGCCAGGGGCCAGTTCGGAGGCGGTCCGATAGGCATCCGGATTGTCCGACAGCAGGTAGATCGGCTTGACGCCTTCGTCATGCAGCTGCTTCGTTACCAATTGCGGCGTCAGATATCCGTCGATCGGCTGGCCGCCGGTCATGGCGACGGCGTCGTTGTAGAGCAGCTTGTAGGTGACGTTGACCTTGGAGGCCACGGACTGGCGGATGGCGAGAATGCCGGAGTGGAAATAGGTGCCGTCGCCGAGATTGACGAACATATGCTTTTCATCGGTGTAGCGCGCAATCGCCGTCCAGGGTACGCCTTCTCCGCCCATCTGCGTGAAGGTCTCGGTATTCCGGTCCATCCAGG
>NZ_JAUQTZ010000256.1:0-3371 GCF_059803845.1 Rhizobium sp. UFLA01-1127
GGGCGGCATTCTGAAATATCTTGAGGAAGTACCGCCGGAAGAGAGCCTGTGGGAAGGCGCCTGCTTCGTCTTCGACGAGCGCGTCTCCGTGGAGCATGGCCTGAAAGAGGGCAATCATAAGCTCTGCCACGCCTGCCGCAACCCGATCACGGCCGAGGAAGTGACCTCACCCTTCTATGAGGCCGGCGTCTCGTGCAGCCATTGCTATCATGAGCGCACCGAGGAGGACCGCGAGCGCTACCGCGAGAGGCAGCGGCAGATCGCGCTCGCTCGCAAGCGCGGCCGGGAACATATCGGCTAGGCATTTCCAGGAAAAGTGCACGCGGTTTTTCCGTCCGGACTGCAGACATGCTCCAGGCATGTCAGGCGGCAGCGTGTTCCTCGTCCACAGCCGCAGCCATTTGAATGGCGAGCCGTTTGCTGATTTCGGCCTCCGGCATGGGCTTGCCGTAGAAATAACCCTGTAGTTCGTCGCAGCCGAACTCTTCCAGCGCCCTTCCCTGCTCCTCGGTTTCGATGCCTTCGGCCGTGACGGGAATGTCGAGCGAACGGGCCAAGGCCACCGTCGCCTTCACCATTTCGCGGGCGCGGCTGTTTTCCAGCACATCCATCGTCAGCGAGCGATCGACCTTGATGCGGTCGAAGCCGAACTGGCGAAGATAGCCGATGGAGGAGAAGCCCGATCCGAAATCGTCGAGCGCCACCTTGACGCCGATGGTCTTCAGCCGCTCGATCGACTGGCGGGTTCGCTCCGGATTCTGAATAATATAGCCTTCGGTAATTTCCAGCGTCACGCGGCCGGGCTCGATCCCGGTGCTGTTCAGCACGTTGCGGACGTAATCGGCAAAAGCGGGACTTCGGAACTGGCCGGGCGATACGTTGACGGCTACGTGGAGATCCGGCCATTGCTGTGCTGCCTTGCAAGCCCTGCGCAGCACGAGCAGACCCAGAGCTTCGATCAGCCCGCTGGTTTCGGCGATGGGGATAAAGGTTTCCGGCGAAATCGGCCCGTGACCGGGCCGGTTCCAGCGCACGAGCGCCTCGACACCGATCATCTCGCAGCTCGATGCATCGACCAGCGGCTGGTAGGCGAGCGTCAGCTCCTCGGTCTCGATCGCATGACGCAGGTCGAGTTCCAGCGCGTTGCGTTCCTCGCGATGCGCATCCATGCCCATCTCATAGCAGGTCATGCGGGCACGGCCGGCTTCCTTGGCCTTGTACATGGCAAGATCGGCACGGCGTACCAGCTCCTCGCGGTCGATACGACCTTCCGGTGAACTCGCAATGCCGATGCTGGCACCGACCACGACCACCCGGCGGCCGATCTCGAGAGGTTCGGCAAGAAAATCCAAAACCTGTTCGGCCAGCCGCAAGGCCGGTGCGTCATTGAGCTCCTTCGTGGGGAAGGCGATGGCGAACTCGTCGCCGCCGAGACGCGCCAACAAGGCCTGTGGCGGCACAAGTACCTTGAGGCCGGCTGCTACGGCACGAATGAGCTGATCGCCCGTGCCATGCCCATAGGCGTCGTTGATTTCCTTGAAGCCGTCGAGATCGAGGTAGAGAAGCAGAACATTGGTGCCGTCGGAGCGCGCCCGCTCGACCAGGCGGTCCACATCGAGCCGCAATCCCTCGCGATTGAGGAGCCCGCTCAGCCGGTCGCGCAGAGAAACCTGACGCGCCTGAACCTCCTCTGCCCGCAACCTGCGCGCGGCAAGCGATCCCAGAATCAGCAGCACCACGAAGAACAGGCCCACCAGGCCGAGTGCGCCGAGAACCAGCGGGCGCACCTGCTGATAGCTCATATCGCCCGGTTCGCGGGAGTTCCATACAAGCCGCCCCAGCGATTTGCCGAGCGGATCGACGATCGAAACGGCGTATCGGGCGACGGTTTCCGGCGGCACCAGTTTCAGGCCACTGATGACGTAGGTGTTGGACATCATCTTGATGCGGTCGGCATCGAGGTAGCGCACGAGGATCAGATAGCGCCGCCTGCCTTCAGGCACCGGAATGCGGCCGGATCTTTCACGGATCGTCGCTGCGCCGGCGACGGCGATGCCGTCCCTGGTCATGATATAGCCCGAGGCCTCCGGCACGCCGGTCACCCTCATTGTGCGCGCCTGATCGACGAGCGCCCAGATGGCGCTTCCGAGAACATCCTCGATGTTTTCCGTCACCGGTTCGCCATCGTGATAGGCAAAGAGCGGCTTGTTGTGGTCGTCAACGATGATGGCAATGTCGAATGGCGCGCCGTGGGAGGAAATGTCACCATAATTGCCGGCAATCCAGCCCTGGTCATCAAGCCCGTAGACGCTTCGCGCCGCATCGTTGCGCGCGGAGTGGTCGTGCAGCGTCACCTCCAGCTGCCCCTGAAAGGTCTTCAGCGCACCGACGGTCGTCTCCCAGGAGCGTTCGTCGTCCAGCTTGTCGGAGTAGTCGGCGACCCGGCCGATCGCGGTAAGCACCATCAGCGTTACAACGGCAACGACCAATGCAAAGGAAATCAGAACGGCGGTCACGATGGAATGACGACCGATCTGCGCGCTCTGCCGTGGTGATTTGAAAGCTGCTCCCAACGCTTTTTCTCCTTGGCGGAGAAGTCTGCCGTCAGGTCTTCAATAAACGGTTAAGGCGTATCCGAGATTCATACAGGAAAGAGTTGTATATTTGCCGAAGCCGAAAGAATTCATGTCCCGGCGGCGATCGCTTGTCTAAAACGATTGAGACTCGTCGACAAAAGGCCGCTTTCACGCGCTTCCAGCAGCATTGCCGCCTGGGTCTCATCGCTCTTGCCGGCAATCGGCAGGCGCAGAAAAGCGTCCTGCACGATAGTCAGCGACATGGTCTGCAATACGTCCGTCAGCTGCGCCAACACGAGATCGCCGCGATGCGAGGCATGGGCGAACATCAGCGGCTTGAACGGCACCTCGTCGCGCGACACCAGCCAATCCAGCGCGTTTTTAAAACCGCCGGGTATGCCATGAGCATATTCCGGGCAGGAGACGATCAGACCGTCGGCCTTGCGAATCTCGGCGGCAAATTTCTCGACCGCCGGTGGCGTTCTCTCGCCTTCATTGTCGGGATTGAAGATCGGCAGTTCGCCAATCAGATCGGAGATCGTGATGCTGAGGCCATCGGGACATGCAAGTTGCAGCGCTTCCAGCAGCCTGCGGCTGGCCGAAGCCTGGCGCTGGCTGCCGCAAAGCGCATAAAGAGAAATTGCCCGCTGGATCATGCGCAATGTCTATCAGGCCCTGCCGATTCGGGCGAGAGAGACTCTCCCTCGATTGGAGGCGCGGACCGGAGGTCCGGGTTGGGGTGACCGTTGCGAACACGGAAACCACCCCAACCCGCGCGTTCCGCGCGACCTCCCC
>NZ_JAUQTZ010000257.1:0-3344 GCF_059803845.1 Rhizobium sp. UFLA01-1127
ATCGAAGCCTTGCGGACGGCAATGGCAGAGGCTGCGGCGCACCATGGACCGATCCAGGTCCTCTGCAACAATGCCGGTAATGATGACCGGCATCAAACGGAAGATGTCACCGTTGACTATTGGGACGATCGGATGGCCGTCAATCTGCGCCACCAGTTCTTTGCCGCGCAGGCAGCGCGACCCTTCATGAAAGCGCGCGGCGGCGGCTCGATCATCAATCTCGGCTCGATCACCTGGATGGTGGGGGATCCCGATTGTCCAGCCTATGTCACGGCCAAGGCCGGCATTTACGGGCTGACGCGTGCGCTTGCCCGCGAATTCGGGTCGGAACGCATCCGCGTCAACTGCCTGGTGCCAGGTTGGGTCATGACGGAACGCCAGATGCGCCTCTGGCTGACGGAAGCCGGCGAACGCCAGATCGCCGAACGCCAATGCCTGCCCGACCGGCTGCAGCCCGACGACATCGCCCGTATGGCCCTCTTCCTTGCCTCTGACGACAGCGCCATGTGCACGAGCCAGCAATTCATTGTCGATGGTGGCTGGGTATGAGCGAATGTCAAAGCCTTCAGCGGGGCCTTTGGCAGGAAGTCCCGCTTCCTTCGTCAACTCGCCGGCAGCCAGGCCGATCTCATCTTGCGGAAACGATCAGGCGTCTATTGTATCCTTCCGACAGGGAGGCGGGCCTCGATGGGTTGAGACTTTCGGCCCATCCGGAACCAGAAGCGAAAAGCCGAACCGAACGGCTGCGGGCAATTCTCTGCGAGTGCTGCAGCCATCAAAGCGGGCGCATCGATCTGCAAAATCCGCCTGCCGATCTTGATCGTTACCGGCGGTTTCTGGAATTCCTGTACCGCTTCTTCCACGACATGGACCCGCTTTATCGTCACGATGAGGTTGCCCTGCTTCTGCCTGATGTGGAACGGCGCCGTCGTCGGCTCGCCTTCATCGCGAAAGACATGGCTGATATCGGCGCGCCCGTTCCCTTTCTCCTCCCTGGCGAAGACTACCTGATCGATCTTGCAAGCGCTCTTGGCTGGCTCTATTTGGCGGAAGCCTTCCATTTCGCTGCGACATCCCTTCTGATCCAGGCTGCCGGGCCTGCCTTTTCCAACAGCTTCGTCGCTCGCCACCTGCTCACGGCATCGGGTGATCGCACGTCGCAATGGCGAATTTTCTCAAGTCTGCTCGACAGGGCAAATCTCGATGCGGAAGCAGAAAAGCGAACCAAGGAAGGTGTCAGACAGGCCCATGCACATCTTTGCGGCTTACAGTCAGGCACGTCCACGCGAATACCCTCAACGCCAATCAGGCATAATGTATTGTCCCGAAAGCTCGCTTTTAGCGGAGTTGCACGCCAAATCATTTCGAAACGATCAGGCTTCCCCGCCGAGAAATTGCTGGAGACGGGGCACGACGAAATCGAGAAACACGCGCACGCGCTGCGGCATGCGGGCACCGCCTAGGAAGACCGCATGAATCTGTTCCTCGTCAGACTCGACGACGTCGGCAAGCACCTCGACGAGACGACCGGCGGCCAGATCGGCGCGTACATGATAGTCCCCCATGCGCGCAAGCCCGGCACCCGCAAGCGCCATTCGCCGTACGGTTTCGCCGTTATTGGCAAGCAGCGAACTCGTCATGGCGCGATCGGCGATACGGCCACTTTCCTTGACCGGCCAGACCGGTGCAGCGCGGCGGAAATTGAACCCCAGGCAATTGTGCCGGGAGAGGTCGTCGACGGTGCGTGGCACACCATGGCGATCGAGATAGCCGGGCGCGGCCACGATCTTGCGGCGGGCGATGCCGATACGCCGTGCAATCATACCTGAATCGGGCAGTGGCCCCACCCGAAAAGCAATGTCGGTGCGATCGAGATAAAGGTCGACGATTTCGTCGGACAGTGAAAGATCGATCACGACGTTGGGATAGATCCGCCAGAATTCGGGCAAGAGCGGCTCAAGACCCAGCACGCCCAAGGGAACGGAGATGCTGACCCGTACCGTGCCGCCTGTCGTCTTCGCACCCTTTGCCAGTTCCTGCTCGACCTCGTCGAGGTCGTGCAGAAGGGCCTGACTGCGCTCATAGTAGATCCGGCCTTCCAAGGTCAGTGACAGCCGCCGGGTAGAGCGTTCGACCAGGCGCACGCCGAGCCTCGCCTCGATACGCGAGATCAGCTTGCTGACGGTCGATGGCGTCATGCGCAGCAGCCGCGCCGCTTCCGAGAAGCTGCCGGCTTCCACCACGCGAAGAAATACCTGCATCTCGCCGGCGCGATTGTCCATGAAACACTCATCTTTGATTTTGCTTCACAAATAATGTGAAAACCTGCCCAATTATCAAGCGCGATTGCCCCCTCTATTTCATAGGCGGAAAGCATGACGCACCTCAAGTCCGGCGCTCAATTCCATCCAATGCGGCCGTGGCTGGCCAATCGTCAGCCCGGCCTTGCTCCGCAATGGGACGCCCAAGGAGTTTCCACATGAATGCCCAGATTTCGACGGCCGAAAAGGTCCAAACGTCCTCCCATGCCCGATGGGCACTTCTCGCCCTTGCGATCGGTGCCTTCGGCATCGGCACCACCGAGTTTTCGCCGATGGGGCTTCTTCCGGTCATCGCCAAGGGAGTCGACGTCTCGATCCCGACGGCCGGCCTTCTCATCAGTGCCTATGCGATCGGCGTCATGGTCGGCGCCCCCTTCATGACGCTCGCCTTCAGCCGCTTCGGCAAGCGCACGGCGCTGATACTGCTGATGGGCATCTTCACGATCGGCAATCTCATGTCGGCGATGGCGCCGGGTTATTTCACGCTGCTGCTTGCCCGCCTTGTCACCAGCCTCAACCATGGCGCCTTCTTTGGCCTGGGCGCAGTCGTGGCTGCAAGCGTGGTGCCGAAGGAAAAGCAGGCAAGTGCCGTTGCTGCCATGTTCATGGGACTGACGATCGCCAATATAGGCGGCGTGCCGGCCGCGACCTGGGTCGGCCAGGAGATAGGCTGGCGCATGGCTTTTGCCGGAACGGCGCTGATCGGTATAGCTGCCATCGCGGCGCTGTGGGTCGCTCTTCCGAAAGGCGAGCGCGGTGCGATGCCCGACGTCAAGCGGGAACTTGCCGTACTCACCCATCCCACGGTGCTTGTTGCCATGGCAACCACCGTCATGGGAGCGGGCGCTATGTTTGCCGTGTACACCTATGTCGCTCCCGCGCTTGCGCAGCTGACGGGCGCGTCCGACGGCTTCGTGACTGTCGGGCTGGTTTTGATCGGCATCGGCTTCACGATCGGCAACTGGCTCGGCGGGCGGCTTGCCGACTGGTCGCTCGACGGTGCGACCAAGATCTTCCTTGCTC
>NZ_JAUQTZ010000258.1:0-3309 GCF_059803845.1 Rhizobium sp. UFLA01-1127
TTCCTGAAGCACCTGTTTCTTGGAGAGGCCTCGTTCGGACACGGCCTTCACAGCGGCGTTCGCACGCGCACCGAATATCTTCCAAACGTTCTGGCAATCGACCAGGACTTCGCTGGCGTTATCCATGACAGTGTTCATCATATTCCCCGCGGGGCCAGTCCATTGCCGGCCTGTTCGTCTTCGTTGAGGGATGCGGGCCGCTTTGACGGCGACCCGCCGTCGGCATCATTCGCCCTTGATATTCTCCCACCGCTTCAGCAGATCGGCGTGGCTCGTGGTCCAGTCCTTCACGGCCTCGTCCATCGTCTTGCCATCATTCACGGCGCTGTTGATCGCAGTGATGTCGGCAAGCGGCACATAGACACTCGCGATGACTTCGCGAGCATGCGGATATTCGGCGGAGAAGCCCTTCTTGCCGACCCAGTAATAGCTCTGCGGCGGCGGGAAGATGCCTTTGGGGTCCTTGAGGAATTTCACGTCGTATTTCTGCATCATCCAGGACGGCTCCCAGATCGTCACGGCGATCCATTCCTTCCGATCGACGGCCGACTTCAGGGCCGCAGTCATGGCCGCGGTGCTGCCTTCGACGAGCTGAAGTTTCAGATCATAGCCCTTGACGGCGTTGGCAGTATCGCGCATCAGGCCCGAGCCCGGCTCGATGCCGACGATCTTGCCGCCGAACTTGTCGGCATTGGCGTTCAACTGGTCCATGGAGTCGATCGGTACATATTTCGGCACGGCGACGCCCTGGAACAGGCCGTGCGAGACCGGCGAGATCTTCTCGAGACGCTTCTTGTTCTTGTCCCAGTAGTCCTGCGCCACATAGTCGGTCTGGGATGCGAGGATCTGGATGTCGCCCTTGCTGAGCGCAGCGTAGGCAATGCCCCACTCCGAGAAGGGCACGACCTTCACGGTGTAGCCGGCGTCTTCCAGCACCTTCTTGGTGATCCCGGTGATCGGCGTCAGGTCCTCCCACGACATCGTTCCGACGGTGATGCTCTTTTCTTCCGCATGGGCGGAAAATACGGTCATTCCGACCATCGCGGCCGCGCAGAGCGCCTTCCACAAAGTCTTCATTTTTCTTACTCCTAGTTTTCGTTCCCATCTTGTTGAAGACCTGCGACAGGCGCAGTCTTCACATTGCGCGGCGAGAGATCATCCCTCGCGGCCTGCGCGCAATTCCTGCAAACGGATCACCGAATTGATGCCGAGCCATGCAAAGGGTTCCGGTGGCAACCTGGATGGCGCGGCGTGATCCATATATTTTTCGAGTTGCTCCGAGGCAGTGCCGGTGGCCAGTTCAGCGGCCATCATGCCCGCCAATGTGCTCTTGACGGTACCGAGCCCGTTTTCGCAGCATGCCGAATAAAGCCCTTCGTCAAGCGCGCCGAATGCGGGCACATGGTTGCGGCTGAGGCACAGGCGCCCGGCCCAGCTATGCTCGAAGGGAATGTGTTTGAGCCCGGGAAAGCGCGCGTCGAGCGAGCTTCTATGCTCTTCGGCCATCTTGGCCATTCGCCGATTGGAAACGGTGATCGTCGTCTCGTAGGTATATTTCGTCCGGATGACGATACGGGACCGTCCGCCCGAGGTGATCTTTCGCACCGTCGCGCCCATGGCGTCGGCGGGAAGCAGCGCCCACCGATCCCGCCCCGAAACTTTTCGACCGAGGTCTTCGGCTGAGAAGGCGGCGGTCATTGAGGCATAGGCAAAGATATGCATCAGGCGGCCGCGGAAGTGGCCGAAGTCGTCGATGTGACCGTTGACACCGAGGATAACGTTCGGCGCGTTGACCTTGCCGCGGGTGGAGATGGCCGTCCACGTTCCTTTATCCCGCGCAAGCGCGGTAACCGGCGACCTCTCGAAGATGTCGATCTTGCGCGACAGCCCTGCTGCAAATTCGCGGACATAGTCGGCCGGCTGGATCAGGACCGCGCCCGGCGTATAGAGGCCGCCGAGATAATAGTCGGAACCGGTAAGCTTGCGCATTTCGGACGCATCAAGAAAGCTGTGCTTCTCGCCGGCGCCCTTCAGGGATTGGCCGAAGCTGATATTCAGCCTCATCCCACGCGCGGTCGCCGCGGCATTGATCTTGCCCGCCGGATCGACGGTTTCCGCCGACATGCCGTATTCGTCCGCGGCCTCTCTCGCGAAAGCGATGGCAGCCCTGTTCTGAGCCATCTCCAGGCGAGTGGCGTCCAGGCCGCCACTCGAATATTCGCTCGACGACAGGTTATGCGGGACGTCGATCATGAAGCCGGAATTGCGGCCCGACGTTCCTTTGCCGACTTCGCTTGCGTCCAGCATGACGATTTTATCGTCGGGCCGAAGCTGCTGCAGACGTCGGGCAGCCGAGAGCCCGGCAAAGCCCGCACCGATAATGAGCCAGTCCGCGGTGACGTTGCCTTCCAGGCTCCGGACCGGGAACGAACGTTGGCTGATCGCCTCCCAGCCCGAGATGCCGTTTTCTGCCGGCAAACGCCTGACGGACTTCGTGATCATCGGATCGTCTCGTCCACCGAGCGGTCGGAAACGTCGATCCAGATCGTCTTCAGTTCGCAATAGTTGTCATGGGCGAAGATCGACTTGTCGCGTCCGCCAAAGCCAGACTCCTTATAGCCGCCAAACGGTGTCGTCGCATCGCCTTCGCCGAAGCAGTTGACGGTGACGACGCCGGCCCGGATCTCGCGCGAGAGCCGTATGGCCTTGTTGAGGCTGCCGGTATAGATTGATGCCGTCAGGCCGTAATTGGTATCGTTGGCAAGGGCGATGGCCTCGGCAAGAGTCTCGAATGTCGTGACCGACAGGATCGGCCCGAAAATCTCCTCCTGGAACAGTCGGCTCGAGGGCGTGACGCCGTCGACGACCGTCGGCTCGATGTAGATGCCCTTTTGGGTCTCGCCGCCATAGGCCAGCGAGAGCTTTTCGGTCTTCACATCGTCGAGGAAGGACGAGACCTTTTCGAAGTGATTCTTGCTGACCAGCGCGCCGATGCGGTTGTCCGGATCGAGCGGATCGCCGGTCTTCCATTCGCGCATATAGGCACCGATGCGCTTCAGCAACTCGTCCTTGACGCGCGATTGCACGATCAGGCGCGAGGTCGCGGAACAATTCTCGCCCATGTTCCAGAAGGCACCGTTGACCACCTGTTCGGCAACGAGATCCAGATCCTCGGCATCCTCGAGCACCACGGCGGGGTTCTTGCCGCCACATTCGAGAACGACCTTCTTGAGGTTGGAATCCGCCGCATAGCGCAGGAAGCGCCGTCCGGTCGGAGTGGATCCCGTAAAGGCCACCATGTCCACATCC
>NZ_JAUQTZ010000259.1:0-3103 GCF_059803845.1 Rhizobium sp. UFLA01-1127
GGCCATGAGGGCTCTCGCCGGGGCCGACGATCAGCGGTTCGCGCATTTCCTGCACCTTGAGGAGCGGCGTATTGGCGATCGCCAAGCGAGTCCCATGTTCGCGATCATGTATCTCGACCGGTTCGCCCGGCGCCCAGGCAAAGGTGCGGCCGATGAATTCGGGATGCAGGGTGGTCAGGTGCAGCGTCAGCCGATCGACTGGAAGGCCAAGCGCTTGCAAGCGGCGTCCAAGCCCCGAGACCAGCCCCGCTTCGTCGAGAGCGTGGCAGTCATCGCCGGTCAGCCACTCGATGAGGCTCAAGGTCGCCGTGGTGTTGGCGTTCAAGCGCGTGGTCGGCGAAATCGAAGGCAGCGTTTCGGGCGTGTCGTACAGCAAGGTCATTAGTATCTCCTCCTGTGCAAGGTGCGGCGCTCAGTGCGCGCCGCCGCCCGAAAGCTGACCGGATTTCTTGAGAAGCAGGCTGGCGGCGAGGGCAACAACCAGGGCGACGGCGAGCAGGTAGAAGGTGTCGCTGAAGGCCATGATGTTGGCCTGCTTGCGCAGGCTGGCGGCGATGGCGACGATCGCCTTGTGTGTGGCAAGTGCCTGATCGCTGACGCCATGGTTCATGAAATAACCGGTAAGACGGGCAACACGGGCGCGCGTTGCCTCTTCGAACATCGAAACCGAATTGGTCAGAATGTTCGAGTGGAACTGCTCGCGCTTGGTAAGAAAGGTCTGCAGCGCCGCAATGCCGACCGCGCCGCCGAGATTGCGCATCATGTTGAAGAGCGCCGAGGCGGAGCCTGCATTCTCCTGCTCGATGCCAGCAGTCGCAATCGCTGTCAGCGGTGTGAAGGCAAGCGCCTGGCCAATGGCGCGCACGATATTCGGCCAGAAGAGCTGATCGCCGGCGTAATCGCCGGTCATGTACACATTCATGAAGTTCGAGGCGGCAAAGAGAGCGAAGCCGACGACAATCAGCAGGCGGGCATCGAAACGCTTCATCAGCCGCGGAACCAGCGGGATCAGGATCAGCTGCGGAATGCCGGTCCAGGCGAGCACCAGGCCGATCTGTTCGGAATTGTAGCCCTGAATACGGGTTAGATAGATCGGCAGGATGAAGACCGAACCGTATAGTGCGATACCGAGCAGGAAATTGGCGACGATGCCGAAGCCGAAATTCCGGCGTACCAGCAAGCGCAGATTGAGGAGCGGATGGGCGGCGCGAAGCTCGATGATGAGGAAGAGCGTCAGCGAGACCGCAGCAATGGCCGACAGACGGGCGATGAAAGGTGAGCCGAACCAGTCGTCCTTGTTGCCTTCTTCGAGCACTGTTTGCAGCGCGGCAAGACCGACTGCCATGGTGATGATGCCCGGCCAGTCGCCCTTGGCAAGCAGCGACAAGTTCATCGGCGTGCGCTCGAGCGAGGCCCAGAGCATGCCGACCATCAAAATGCCGGGTACGAGATTGACGTAGAAGATATATTGCCAGCCCCAGCTTTCGGTAAGATAGCCGCCGATCGTCGGGCCGATGGCCGGCGCGAAAGTGGCCGAAAGGGCGAAAAGGGCAAGGCCCATCGGCTGTTTCGGTTTCGGCAGCAGCGTGATGATGATGGTGAAGGCCATCGGTATCAGCACGCCGCCGGAAAATCCCTGGATGGCGCGCAGGATGATCATCTGCTGCAGGTTTGCGGCAAAGGCGCAGCCGACCGAAAACAGCAGGAAGAGGATGGCGTTGGTCAAAAGATAGTTGCGAACCGAAAAGACACGGGCGAGCCAGGCGCTCAGCGGAATGACGACGATTTCGGCGATCAGGTAGGAAGTCGAGATCCAGCCTCCGTCGTCCGTGCCGGCGCCGATTGCGCCCTGGATGTCGGCAAGCGAGGCATTGACGATCTGGATGTTCAGGACGGCCATGAAGGCGCCGAGCGTGGAGCCGATGACGGCGGTCCACATGCGCAGCGGGCTCATGGCGGGCCTTGCGAGCGAATGGGGTGCCGCGATGACGGAATTGTTGTTGGCGGCGATCTGAAGAGTGGCCATGGCGCGTCTCCTTCCGGCGGATGCCGAAATAATCTCATGACAGTGTTGACGTGATAATCGACGAAGAGAGGGAAGGATTATCCGGCGTGGCCGGACACTCCCTCGGCGCTCGCTGTCGATGTCTGTGCGGCCTTGGTATCGATTTCGGGCTCGACCGACATGCCGGAACGCAGCAGTCCTGCCAGTTGTTCGTCATCGATGACGATCTTTACAGGGATGCGCTGAACGATCTTGGTAAAATTGCCCGTGGCATTGTCCGGCGGCAGCAGCGAGAATTCCAGGCCGCTCGCCGGGGAGAGGCTGTCGACATGACCCTTGATGGCGACGTCCGGGAAGCTGTCGACCCTGATCTCGACCGACTGGCCGGGACGTACATAGGTCAGCTGCGTTTCCTTGAAATTCGCGACGACATAGACCGAGTGCAGCGGCACGACTGCCATCAGCTGTGTACCCGAGGTGACGTACTGGCCAACGCGGATCGACCGGGCGCCGACCGTGCCGTCGACGGCAGCGACGATATCCGTATAGGAGAGGTTGAGCTCTGCCTGCCGGACGGCGGCGGCGGCGCGATCGCGCTGGGCGACCGCCTGGTCGCGCTGGGTCTGCAGGACGGGCACCTTGTTCTGCGCGGCGACCAGCGCTGCCTGGTCGCGTTCGACGGCCGCGGCCGCCTGCTTGCTGGCCGATTGCGTCTCTTCGGCGCGCGACTGCGTACCCGCACCATTGCTGATCAACCGAGCGGAGCGGGCGGCATCGGATTGTGCGAAGTCGAGCGAAGCCTTGGACGCGTCGACCGTCGCCTTAGCCTGTCCGATCAGCGATTGCTGCAGCGAGATCTGTGCATCGATATTGGCGATTGCCGCATTCGCAGCCTTGAGATCGGCCTTTGCCTGGGAAAGGGCGGCCTGA
Organism: Rhizobium sp. UFLA01-1127; assembly: GCF_059803845.1. Lineage (NCBI taxonomy): Bacteria > Pseudomonadati > Pseudomonadota > Alphaproteobacteria > Hyphomicrobiales > Rhizobiaceae > Rhizobium > Rhizobium sp. UFLA01-1127. The sequence goes on from NZ_JAUQTZ010000259.1 coordinate 2,936, forward strand.
AAGTCTCGGTCGTCGATGCGTGCCAGCACCTGTCCGGCTTTGACCTTGTCATTGTCATTGACCAGCACATCCTTGATGTAGCCTGCGACTTTCGGGGCAACTGTTGTGTAGTCGGCCTTCACATAGGCATCGTCGGTGGATTCAATGAAGCGGCCGACGGTCCAATAA
>NZ_JAUQTZ010000025.1:0-58321 GCF_059803845.1 Rhizobium sp. UFLA01-1127
GCAAGCTCGGCATCGCCAATGCGATTGATCCTGAAATAGATCGGCGCGAGCACCTCCCAGCCCTTGCCGTCATCCGGGCTATGCTGGAGGTGGGATTCGATCATTCGAACAAGGATTGCCATGTCCCCGCCGGGATTTCGAAACCTCTCCTGCAGCGGGCGGGATGGAAGGTCCGGCGACCCGAGGCGAGTGTAAAGGCCCATGCTCGCGAGCGGCAGGAACACCACTATCGCCAGTTTCAGCCAGTGGCTTGGGCGAGCCGGCTTCGCAGCGGGGTATTCCTGCTCGTTTGCCTTGAAAAGCCGCCTCGCCGTTTCCGCTTTCGCGTTCTCATATTCGCTCGCCGCTATCCAACCGGCAGCAAGTTCCCTTTCGAGTTCGTGCAGCTGATCCCGATATACGGCTGAGCTGCCGGCGCCGCGCATCACAGATGGAGCACGGTTCTTCGAAAGCGGGTGTAAAAGAACGGCAGTAACTGCGGCCGTGGCGAGTGCAAAAAATATCCAGATGGTCATGGGTCGAGATGCCAATGCATCCCGGCACAATAGCTATCGCGTACACCTCGGCATTGATACGCGTCAAACATATGCAAAGATGGAGGCTACCTATGACGCTCGCGCCTTATGGTTTTGGCGAATCCGGATCGTCTTCGGCAAGGATACGCCACGCGGCCCCCTCCAGATCATCGTATTGGCCGCTCCTGAGCGACCAGAAGAATGTTGCCAATCCTATGCCGCCCATGAGAAGCGCAATCGGAATAAGATAGATCAGCATGTTCATAGGAGTTGAGCCTCCGTGCCTCGCGCAGCCGCCGCCGGCGCTCCGGCCGACCGCTGCCTGACAAGCGGATTGAGACGGAGCGCATTGGCGACGACGATCAGCGACGAGGTGGACATCGCGACCGCGGCAAGCAGCGGCGTTGCCAATCCGGCAATGGCGATCGGGACGGCGAGTAGGTTATAGGCGATCGCGAGGACGAAATTCTGGCGGACGAGCATGGTCGCTCTTCGAGCTATCCGTATGGCTTCGGGGACTGCGTCCAGACGATCGCCGAAGAATACAAGATCCGCCGCCTGGCGACCGATGTCCGATGCAGTCGCGGGCGCGATTGACACATGGGCGGCGGCAAGCGCCGGCGCGTCGTTGATGCCGTCGCCCACCATCAGAACGCGGCAGCCCTTGTCCGTGAGCGCATTGCACTCCTCGACCTTCTGTATCGGCGTCAATCCGCCGACGGCCCTATCGATGCCCAGCGTCCGGGCGGTATGATCCACGACGTTCTGCCGGTCGCCCGACAGGATCACTGTTTTAAGACCAGCTGCATCGAGCGCTGCGACCGCCTCCGAGGCGCCCGGCCTCGGCGTGTCCTCGAAGAAGAAGCGTGCCAGAACGGCTTGGTTGCGCGAAAACACGACTTCGGAGAGTGGGCTGCCGGCAACCGGCATCACAGACGCCCTGCCAGACGAGAAATGGGCGCTGCCCAGCCTATAGATGTCCTCGCCCCGCCTTCCCTCGATCCCGCCGCCCGCAATCTCGGATACCCGGTTGTATACGGTCGAGGCCGCACTCGCACTTCGTACCAGGGCTTTTGACAGAGGATGCCGCGAATGGAGGGCTAGGCCGATCGCCTCTGCAATGCTCATGTCATCCGTCACTTCGGTTTTCACAAGACGAGGCATTCCCATCGTCAGCGTACCCGTCTTGTCGAACATCACGGTATCGACCTCGGCCAGCCTTTCGAGCGCCGCGCCGTCCTTGACCATCACGCCTTTGCGGAATAGCTCGCCGGCCGCCACTACCTGAACAACCGGGACGGCAAGCCCCAGGGCGCACGGGCAGGTGATGATAAGCACGGCGACGGCGACAAGCATCGCATGCTTCCAGTCGCCTCCGACGAAGCCCCAGGCGAGGAACGATACCAGCGCGAGGAGATGCACCGCTGGAGAGTAAAGCGTTGCTGCACGATCTGCTATGCGGCGGTAGCGGGCACGACCGCTTTCGGCTGCTTCCATGAGAACGATGATTTCGGATAGAAGAGAGTTCCTGGCCAGCTTTGTCGCCTGTATCACCAGCGAGCCCGTAAGGTTCATCGCACCCGAGCTGACCTGGGCACCCGCGCAAACCGTCACCGGGCTGCTTTCGCCTGTCACGACCGAGAGATCAAGGTCGCCCTCGCCGCCGACGACAATGCCATCTACCGGAATGCGCTCGCCGGCGGCGATGGCGATTTCATCGCCAATCGCGATCTCGTCGACCGCAACATAGGTTTTCGATCCGTCGGCAAGAATCCGAAGCGCGCCTCGAGGAGCCAGCCTTGCCAGACCGTTGATGGCGGCGCGCGCTTTCTCGCGCATCACGTGATCCAAGGTCCTGCCGATCAGCAGGAAGAATAGCAGCGAGACCGACGCATCGAACCAGGCGTGTTCACCATGGTGGACGGTCTCCCAAAGGGAGACGGCATAGGAAAGCGTCACGGCAAGGGAAATCGGAACATCCATATTGGTGCGGCCGTGGCTCAACGCATTCCACGCCGATCGGAAAAAGAACCGGCCGGCGTAGATAAGTGCCGGTGCCGCGATCATTGCCGAAATCCAATGGAACAGGTCGCGGGTCGCCGCATCCGCCCCGGACCAGACCGATACCGAAAGAAGCATGATGTTCGCCGCCGCGAAGCCGGAAACACCCACGGCCCGGAGGAGCTCATTCCTCATTCTGTCGTTTTCGAGCGCGAGCGGCATAAAAAGATGGGTTCGATAGCCGGCGGCCTCGATGGCCGCCACAATGTCCGAGGGATCTGTTTTCCCTTGCGCCGTTTGCTCGGCGTAAACGCAGCTCACCCGCCGCGAAGTCAGGTTGACCCTTGCCTTGCGGACATAAGGGAGCGCCGTCAGCGCCTTCTCGATCGTCGAAATGCAGCCGCCGCAGTGCACGTCCGGCACGCTGAAGTCGAGCTGCCTCAAGCCGCCGCCCAGCGGATGACTGGCAAGATTGATCTCTTCGGCGCTGAGTGTGCTCCGGCTCAGCGCCATCACGGCTTCGGCATTCATCGTGCAGCACGTCATTGGTCGGGCTCCGCGGTATCGATGCGGACAGCCTGGTGCATAACGAGGGCTCCCGCATGCCTCGCGACGATCTCGACAATCCAGTCACCCGTGGCGACATCGTGATCCCCTGCGAAGTGACCCTCCGAGAGCTTTCTGAAAGCGACGCTGAAGTCGTTATGATCTCCGACGGGCCGCTTGAAGTTTGCCGTGACCTCGTCAACGATCGCCGGCGATCCGTCGCGGTTGCGGATGGAATAGTAGATTTCGGAACTCTTGATCGAAAGACGGCCGGTGATCCCCGATGCGGTCATCGCCTTCATCGCGGCGGCGTTCTTGTTGAACTCCTGGCTGGCGACGTATGTATCGTTCACCACCAGCCCGCTCCAGGTCGACGAGGCCAGCCATGCCATGGTGACGTTGACGGCGATTATGACCCCGAAGAAGGTGGTGGTCGTCAGCAACATGTGTCTACCGGTGAATCCTTTGGCACCAACACTCATCTTGTCGCTCCTGGCGCGTTGAAGGCCGCGCGGTAAGTTGCCCTGTCGGAATGCTCGGCGTCCTCGATCGAGAACAGAAATTCATTGACTGCGATACCGGTCTGTTTTCGGGAGACGAAGACCTTGAGCGTATTGGCCATGTCGGGCGATGCATCGACGACGAAGCTGCGAGCGTCTTTAATGCCGAATTCCGGGATGCGCATCGTCGCATCCTCCATCCCGATCAGCTTCAACTCGATTTTCCTGGGTCTCGGCACCATGTTGAGGATTCGCAGCGTGTAGCCGTTCCGGATCGATCCGTCGCTTTCCAGCACGTATTGAGGATTGCGATCATGAAGGACATTGAGTTCGAGGCGCTCCCGCATCGACAAATGCGCCAGCATGGCGACGCCGATGGCAGCCCAGACGACCGCGTAGAAAACGACTCTCGGACGGAAGATGATCCGCCAGTTGAAATGGCGCACCGCATCGACAAACGTGCCATCCGGGTTTCGCACCTTCGCCGGCTGAACCGGCGTCTTTCCGCCCTCGGTCGCAAGTGCCATGTTGGCCGCGTATTCGCTCAGCGTCGCGTATGCGATAAGGCCGCGCGGCTTTCCGAGCTTGTCCATGACGCCATCGCAGGCGTCTATGCACAGGGCACAGGTGATGCACTCCATCTGCTGGCCGTCTCTGATGTCGATACCCATCGGGCACACGGAAACGCAGGCATTGCAATCGACGCAGTCGCCGGTAACTTGCCCCGTTGCCAGCGCTTTCTTGGCATGGCGGGAGCGCTGCTCGCCCCGCCAGTCATTGTAGGTGACGACCAGCGAGTTTTCATCCAGCATCGCCCCTTGAATGCGTGGCCATGGGCACATGTAGGTGCAGACTTGTTCGCGCATCAGCCCGCCCAGGACATAGGTGGTCGAGGTGAGGATGCCGATCGTCACGTAGGCGGCCGCTGGTGCGGTGCCGGAGATCAAAGCCTTGAGAAGCGTCGGCGCGTCGGCGAAATAGAATATCCATGCCCCTCCGGTAGCGAGGCCTATGGCGAGCCAGATGGAATGCTTGAGAATACGCTTTCTGATCTTCTCGAAGGTCCAGGGACCCGCATCCAGCTTTATTCTGGCATTGCGGTCCCCTTCGACAGCGCGTTCGACGACCAGAAAGAGGTCGACCCATACGGTTTGCGGACAGGCATAGCCGCACCATGCCCGCCCAACGGCGGCGGTCACGAGGAAAAGCCCGAATCCGGCCATCACCAGCAGGCCGGCCACATAGTAGAACTCCTGCGGCCATATCTCTATGAAGAAGAAAAAGAACCGCTTTGAAGAGAGATCGACGAGAATCGCCTGGTCGGGCGCATAGGGGCCGCGATCCCAGCGTATCCAGGGCGCAAGATAGTAGATCGCAAGCGTGACAAGCATGACGATCCACTTGAAGCGGCGGAAACGGCCTTCAGCTCTTTTCGGAAACACTTTCTTGCGGGCAGCATAGAGCGGCCGGCGGTTTCTGCGCGCGTTAACAGGCTCGACATCGACTCGTTCGACGTCTTGGGAGCCTTGTGCTGTGTAGAGGTTCATGGGAGGTATCCGATTTCTTTCCCAATCTTGTCAGTTTCCGGCTCATCGATCGTTGATTCAGGTCAACCGGCCGGCCGACAGAAGAATGCAGCGTCAAGGGACGGAGGCTGTCGCCGTCGGGGACGAGCCGGACGCAGCGGCGCCGGCATGAACGAAAACGCTTGGGCGCACCGGCGCGTGGGGCCGCAAAGCTCCACAAAGCGGACCGCGCCCATGATTTTTCACCGCCTTCCTTCTACTTGCCGCCACCAAGCGAATGGATAAATACGGTCAGTTCTTTCACGGTCGTATCACCCAATCGGCCTGACCAGGCAGGCATCACGCCATGCTTCGGCGCGGTAACCTGACGAATGATCGCATCTTCACCCGCGCCCTTGAGCCAGATGGCGTCGGCAAGATTAGGGGCGCCGACTTCCAGCTTGCCCTTGGCGTCCTCTCCATGGCAGGCGGCACAGTTGTCGATGAATATCCGCTTGCCTGCCGGCACAAGTGCCGGGTCCGATGGAGCATTCGTCAGGCTCCAGACATAGACGGCAACGTCTCGGATCTGGTTGCGGTCGAGTACGTCGCCGAAAGCCGGCATCTCCGACACGTGCGTATCGGGATCGGCATCGAAGCGGATGCCATGGGAAATCGTCTTCTGGATCGAGTCGAGATCGCCCCCCCAGAGCCAGTCGTCGTCGTTGAGGTTGGGAAAACCCGGCCCTCCGCTTGCACCGGAGCCGTGACAAGGTGCACAATTAACCTTGAACGCAGACGCCCCACCGGCGATCGCGAATTCACGAAGCGCGGGATCGGCATCGATTTCCTGGACCGTTTTTGCCGCTATCATGTCACGGAATTTCATTTGCGCCGTCTTGGATTGCTCCAAATCCTGCTGCAGCGCGGCTCGGCTCGAGAAGTTCAGGTAGCCTCGCGTGGCAGAAGTAACCATCGGTATCGATGGATAGAGGAAGGCGTATCCAACAGCCCAGGCAATGGTGACGCAAAATGTCCACACCCACCATCTTGGCATCGGATTGTTGAGTTCGCGGATGCCGTCCCATTCGTGCCCGGTGGTATCGACCCCGCTCAATTCGTCGACGTGCTTTTCCGCCATTTCAATCATCCTTCAAAGGTATCTTGGCGGCGTCTTCCGCGGCCTTTCTGCTACCAGGCCTTATCGCGACCAAGATCGCGCCCACAAAGAAGGCGCTCATCGCCAGGAGGCCCCAACTGTCAGCGAAATGCCGCATTGCATTGTAGGTATTCATTGATCCGCCTCATCGATAACCGGTGGCATCGTCGTAGGTCGAGAAGTCGACCAGCGTGCCGAGCATTTGCAGATAGGCGACAAGAGCATCCATCTCGGTGAGCCTCGTTGGGTTGCCGTCGAAGTCGCCGACCTTCGCCTTCGGATAGCGCTTGAGGAGCGCGGTCGTATCTGCGCCCGGATCGGCTTGAGCTCTCATGTCCGCTTCGGCGTTGGCAAGCATATCGTCGGTATACGGCACGCCGACATCTTCGTTGGCTTTCAAGTCCATGCCGATATCCTTCACCGTCACGTCACGATCCTTGAGGAAAGCGTAGGTCGGCATGATCGATTCCGGAACGACGGCCCTGGGATTGGATAGGTGCTGGACATGCCACTCATTGGAATAACGGCCGCCGACACGTGCCAGATCCGGACCGGTGCGCTTCGATCCCCACTGGAACGGGTGGTCGTACATCGATTCAGCCGCGAGGGAGTAATGCCCGTAACGCTCGACCTCGTCGCGGAACGGCCTGATCATCTGGCTGTGACACAGATAGCATCCCTCGCGGACGTAAATGTTGCGCCCGGCCAGCTCGAGTGGAGTATAGGGACGCATCCCCTCCACCTTTTCGATCGTGTTCTGGAGGTAGAACAATGGGGCGATCTCGACAATGCCGCCGATGCTGACCACGAGCAGCGACCCAAGCAGCAGAAGCGTCGCGTTCTTCTCGAGAATCTGGTGTTTGTCCAATATGGAAACCATCTTTCACCTCACTCGGCGGGTTGTGCCTGGGGCACATAAGAGGTCGGAAGAGCGGCCTCGGTTCTGACTTGGTCGCGGATCGTCATGTAGACGTTCCATGCCATTACGACGCCACCGGCCAGGTACAGACCGCCGCCGACGGCACGAAGGACGTAATAGGGGAGCATGGCAGCCACGGTTTCCGCGAACGAGTAGACGAGGAAGCCCTGGGCGTTATATTCGCGCCACATCAAGCCCTGCTGGATTCCCGCCACCCATAGAACGGCGGCATAAATTACGATGCCCAGAGTGGCCAACCAGAAGTGCCAATTGACCATCCGCAGACTATAGAGGCGCTCACGTCCCCACAGCTTGGGTGTAAGATAGTATATTGCGCCGAAAGTAATCATGCCGACCCATCCAAGCGCACCGGAATGCACGTGGCCGATCGTCCACTCGGTATAGTGACTGAGTGAATTCACCGTCTTGACCGACATCATCGGGCCTTCGAAGGTCGACATGCCGTAGAATGCCAACGCCACAACCATCATGCGGATGATCGGATCGGTGCGAATCTTGTCCCAGGCGCCGGACAAGGTCATGAGACCGTTGATCATGCCGCCCCACGAAGGCATCCACAGCATCACCGAAAACACCATGCCGAGGGTCTGTGCCCAATCCGGCAATGCGGTATAGTGCAGATGATGCGGACCGGCCCAAATGTACATGAAGATCAGAGCCCAGAAATGGATGATCGACAGCCGATACGAATAGACCGGGCGATTGGCCTGCTTCGGGACGAAATAGTACATCATCCCCAGGAAACCGGCGGTCAAAAAGAAGCCGACAGCGTTATGCCCGTACCACCACTGGGTCAGTGCATCCTGAACACCTGAGAAGACGGAGTAGCTCTTGCTGCCGAAGAACGAAACCGGTACCGCGAGGTTGTTGACCACATGGAGTATTGCGATCGTAACGATGAAGCTTAGGTAGAACCAGTTGGCAACGTAGATATGCGGCTCCTTGCGCCTCAGAATTGTCCCGAGAAACACAATCAGATAAGCGACCCACACGACCGTCAGCCAGATATCTTCGTACCATTCCGGCTCCGCATATTCACGCGCCTGGGTGATTCCGAGTACGTAGCCGCTCGCCGCCATGATGATGAAGAGCTGATAGCCCCAGAATACGAACCAGGGCAGGCTGCCTCCGAACAGGCGCACGCGACAGGTGCGCTGGACGACATAAAATGACGTCATGATAAGACCATTGCCGCCAAATGCGAAGATTACCGCTGACGTGTGAACCGGGCGCAGCCTTCCGAAATTCAGATATGGCGCGAAATTCAGGTCGGGAAAAGCCAATTGCAATGCGATCACCAGACCCACCAGAAAGCCGACGACCCCCCAGAAGACCGTAGCGATCAGGCCATAGCGAATGACTTCATCGAAATATCCGGATGCGTTGACATTTGGTGCCCGGCTCGCCGGTGAGAAGTTTACTCTCCGCAAGAGCAGGACGGTTCCCACCACCAGACAGAAACATATTATGCCCATATGGACGGCGAACAGATGGTCGTGTGCCAAACCGGCCATCACCAGAGCTGCGAACGCTGCGATGGCAACCGCCATCGTCTCGACAGTGTAGTTCATGTATCATCCCCCGTGCGCAGGCGACCGTATAGCGGCCGGCTTTCCCCGCACTTCCATCGAAGGACTGTCACGGAGAGGGGCGTCGCTCCTTGATTTAGATCAACGAGGCGGGAATTGGCGTCTGGATACCTGGATCTGTTCGCATTCGCATCTTTCGCGCGGCATGCTTATTCCGGCGCGACGGGCGCGGTTGTTTAACGCGCCGGCTTTCAACTGTGGACGCGGCTGCCCGGCAATGCCGGTGATTTCCGAAAACCTGTCATGGAAGTAACGTCCACTCACGTCCGAAGAGTGCAATGCCGGCTCATGTGCACGATAAGGCGGAGTCGGAGGTGTCGGCCGCACCTCTTCGACCGACACCATCCTCCCCGGCGAGGCTCCCCGTCCGCTCCTCACCGGTTCACCAGAGCATTTCCGCGTTCTCCGAAGCGCGAAACGCTCTATCTTCATATTTCCCAACGCATTCCGGACGAAAAACCGCCACGCACTTTTCCTGGAAAGGCCTTAAAGCCGCCGACCGCCTTTGGTTCGGCATCCATATGAGCGATTATCCCGCATGGGAACCGGGTTTTGGTCTTTGCTGTGTCCGCGATGGGCCGGCGCTATCGTTGCGCACGGCCTCATGCGAGTTCGTCACTGGGCAGCCTTGGCGAGGTCCGCATCGAGCCGCTTGCGCACCATCGGCGGAAGCTGAGCGGTCTTAACGGCTTGAAGATTGGCTGGATTGTCCCCGACCTGAATCAAAGCGACCATGCCCATACCAGCATGCGGCGTGCACTTCACAACGTAATCGCCGGCAATATCGAACTTCTGCTGATACTGCTCGCTCGGCTTGGATTTGAATTCCGGCGCGCCATCCGGAATAAGCCCCTTAAACGTCTCGACGTTATGGCTTTTATCGGTCGGCACAAAAGTCACGGTATCACCCGGCGCGATTTTCACAAAGCCCGGTTCGAACACCATAACACCATCACTGCCTTTGTTAAGCAGCTGGATTTGATGGTCAGCCGCCATCAGCGGCGCTGCTGAAACCATCAATGCCGCCGCGGCTGCAAAAAGGCCGAATTTCAAATGCATTTGGAAGTCTCCTATCCTACCGGCCTCTTTGGCCTCGAGGACATGTGTAGGGTATAGGCCGGCTCCTCTCTTTGATGTTCATCAAGCTTCTGGGGAAAACAGGAAGGAATGCAGCTGGAGCGCGATGCCGAAAAGCGCGAGGGGATTTCGGACGACATCATGCTCTACATCTTTGATTCTGAGAGCGGATTGAGATTTTGGGCCGGATAGGCCTAAAATCATCCGGCCCAACCCCGCTCCATGCAACACGGTCCTGCTCGTCCTGTGGCGCGCCGAATGCTTTGAGTGGATTGCTCAGCCGTCACACCGGCTTTGGAACAGCGAGCAGGCAGCAGGTGAGGGAATGACCACCATTTTCAAGCCGCGGGATGGCTGAGCTGGGAGACGATCGCCGACGGCGGCGTCAACACAAGCCTCCAAACACTACGCCGCTTCTGTACCGGCATTCGTCGTTATGGAAGGGGGAGCCAGGCTCTCCAGCGCCTTTCGAATCTGTCCGACAATCTCCCGCTCGGCACGGATATGCTGGCGCATGGGCACGACGAACGACCGAAGCAGATATCCGACAGCGTCCGAAGGCAAGGGACACCTGTCCGCCTTCAAGGCGGCAAGTACGTCTGCGACCTCCTGTGCGGCGTTGCGGTCGAACTGCCGGCTCGCTCTTCGATGCTCCTCGGCATCAGCCAATTCCCCGCTCGTCATGATCAAGCTCAGATAAGGGGAGACGACACGTACCTCTAATTCATGCGTGGAAGCCAGCAGCGGCGGAAGGCCGTCCGCGATCGTATCGCAGAGCCTGTGATCGACGCGGCATGGCAGGAAGTCCGCAATCGCTTCCAGCAGATCGCACCAGGAGAGGAGCCGGCCATAGCGGCCTTCAAGCTCCCGAAAGTCGTCGACCATCTCTTTCATGATTGCTACCTCTGCATGTAGAGGCTGGCAGCAATAGCCACGGCGGCCAGGACGGCAGAGAGAACACCTGTCCTTTGCAGAACACCCATACGGTAAAGAGCGAGCGCAAAGAAAACGATCACCGGGGTCGCTATCGAAAGTCCAATCTGTGCGTCGGTCATTTGATCTCCTATGATGGCAATCATAGCGGACCGGACACTTTGCTCATTGCGGTCGATCAAACAGCTCGGAGTTTTTCCATTCAATCCGCGGGCCAGCTCATACAATGCTCATAGTGTCCGATGATTGCGACGCCATCGATCTTTGCGGGAACGCAACGAAGCAAGCAATCGATGCGCTTACTGCTCGCGTATGAACACGACTACGACCACCTCATCACGGGACGTCACGGACATCGGCGGATCCGAAGACGGAGACTTGCTCGTCTGGATACTCGCCTGGAGCGAGCTTGCGGCATTCGGTGCGCTTCTCTGTGCATTCATTGCCGCAGGGTGGATGCATCCCGCCGACTTCGCCGCCGGAAGGGCGCAGCTGCATCAGGATATACCCGTACTTAACACCATGGTTCTTCTGGCAAGCGGCTGGTTTGCTGCTTCGGCCGCGTCACCGAACTCGCGAAGCAGGCGTCTTCAGCTCTTCGCAGCGGCGGCAAGCGGCCTGCTCTTCGTCGTCATCAAGCTATGCGAATACCGCGTCGAGGGGATATCTATGGTCACGACCGACACCTTCACTCAGCTTTACCTGCTCCTTACCGGTTTCCACCTCGCGCATGTTCTCTTCGGATCCTTTATCCTGCTGATCGTCGGAGTTTTCCCCAACCGGCAGAACATCCACCTCATCTGCACACTCTGGCATGTCGTCGACATCGTCTGGCTGGTCATGCTTCCCGTGGTGTACTTGATATGAGGTTTCGCCGGAACGAAATCGCGCTCGCACAAACCTTCGCAGCGCTCGTGCTTCTGACCGCCTGCGTCTTCGTGTCCGCGCGGTATTTTTCCGCGAGCGTACCCCGCTACCTTCTGATCGTTGTCATCACCTCGATGATCGTAGCGAAGGTGAGATTCGTCGTCCTCGACTTTCTGGGCCTTCGCGGAAACCCCTCTCCTATCGGGCCGGCCCTGATCGCTTGGGCGGCGACGATTCTGCTTCTCGCGTCTGCCAGGGCTCTGGTTCTCGGTTGGTCGTAAGACGCCGATAATCCTTCAATTGCACCGGCTGGCGCGGAACACGAAAGCATCGGCGATCAGGCATAAGCCCCATTCACCCGCATGCTTGCGAATTAACAAAGACCTCCCCCTCGAATTCGATCATCCAGACATCGCGAGCACATGGCTCGAATTTCGACGTCACGGCGGTTCCGCCAATGACATGAAAGGGTGATCGATGGCTGAACGCCTGACAAAAACCGCGGCCCGGAACGTTTTCTATGGCGGGTCCGCCTTCTTCTTCGCGATCTTCGTGGGACTGACGGCCCACAGTCATTACTACATTCGCACCGTTTCGACCGACGAGACGACGCTGACGGACGGCGTCGCCCGCGGAAAGCGGATCTGGGAGCGCAACTCCTGCATCAACTGCCACACGATAGACGGTGAAGGCGCGTACTTCGCGCCCGAACTTTCCAATGTGTGGATCCGCTGGGGCGGAGACAAGGATCCCGCCGCTGCACGCGAGGCGCTGCACGCCTGGATGGCGGCCCAGCCGTCCGGCATTCCGGGACGCAGGCAGATGCCTCAGTTCAATTTGACCGACAGGGAAGTGAACGATCTTGCCGACTTCCTCGAATGGGTCAGCAAGATAAAGACACAGACCTGGCCCCCAAACCAGGCCGGTTGAGACACGATTGGGATAAAATCATGAGATACAAGACACAGAGCGTCGCAATGCTCTATTTCTACGGAGCTCTCGGCCTTTTCGTGGCGCAGCTCCTGTTCGGCGTGCTGGCAGGGACGATCTACGTCCTGCCGAATACCCTTTCGGTAACACTGCCCTTCAACATCGTCCGCATGATCCACACGAATGCTTTGATCGTCTGGCTTCTGATGGGCTTCATGGGAACCACCTACTTCCTTCTCCCGGAGGAATGCGAGACGGAACTATATAGCCCGAAGCTTGCGATCGCGCAGTTCTGGCTATTCTTCGTCGCGGCCGGAGTGGCGGTCGCCGGCTACCTCTTCCATATCCACGAAGGCCGCGAATTCCTTGAACAGCCTTTCCCCATCAAGGTCGGCATCGTAGTCGTTGCGCTGATGTTCCTCTTCAACGTCACGATGACGGCACTCAAGGGCCGCAAGACGACGATCACCAACATCTTGCTGTTCGGCCTCTGGGGCGTGGCGATCTTCTTCCTTTTCTCCTTCTACAATCCATCGAATCTTGCCTTGGACAAGATGTACTGGTGGTGGGTCGTCCATCTGTGGGTGGAGGGCGTGTGGGAACTCATCATGGCCTCGGTCCTCGCCTATCTCATGATCAAGCTCAACGGTATCGACCGCGAAGTCGTCGAAAAATGGCTCTACGTCATCATCGGGCTCGCGTTGTTTTCGGGAATCCTGGGGACCGGCCACCATTATTACTGGATCGGTGCGCCCGGCTACTGGCAATGGATCGGCTCCCTGTTCTCCACGCTGGAAGTCGCTCCGTTCTTTACGATGGTCGTCTTCACCTTCGTGATGACCTGGCGGGCGGGGCGCAAGCATGAAAACAAGGCGGCAATTCTCTGGTCGCTCGGCTGCTCCGTCATGGCCTTCTTCGGGGCGGGTGTATGGGGATTCCTCCACACTCTGTCGTCGGTGAACTACTATACGCACGGAACGCAGGTCACGGCGGCTCACGGACATCTCGCATTCTTCGGCGCCTACGTCATGCTGAACCTTGCAGCCATGACTTACGCGATCCCGCAGATACGCGGCCGGGCACCCTACAACCAGTGGCTCTCCATCGGCAGCTTCTGGATCATGTGCAGCGCCATGTCGGTCATGACCTTCGCGCTGACCTTCGCCGGCGTCATTCAGGTGCATCTGCAGAGGGTTCTCGGTCAGCCGTACATGGACGTCCAGGACCAGCTGAGCCTATTCTACTGGGTCAGACTTGGCTCGGGAATCTTCGTCTTCATCAGCGCGCTCATGTTCATCTGGTCGGTCCTGATCCCGGGCCGCGAGCGCGTTACCCAGGCCACGACCCAGCCCGCCGAATAGGCGGGCCTTCACGGAGATCGGAAATGACGATAGCTCTCAATCATCCGCTGAATCCCAAGGCGGAAATTCCTCTCTACTCCCCCCAGGGCAACGAATGCGCGCTGTTCGAAAGCGCGTGGACCCGGCAGCTGCCGGTTCTTCTTAAAGGGCCGACCGGCTGCGGAAAGACCCGGTTCGTCCATCACATGGCAGCCCGGCTGGGACTTCCAGTCTCGACCGTCTCCTGCCATGACGACCTGACGGCGGCCGACTTGACCGGCCGCTATCTGCTCAAGGGCGGGGAGACCGTCTGGGTCGATGGCCCCCTCACCAGGGCGGTCCGTAACGGCGGCGTCTGCTACCTGGACGAAATCGTCGAAGCGCGCAAGGACGTCGCCGTCGTGCTTCATCCGCTCACCGACGATCGTCGAATCCTTCCACTCGAGCGGACAGGCGAAATCCTCGAAGCGCAGTCTGCATTCATGGTCGTCGTATCCTACAATCCAGGCTATCAGAACCTGATGAAGGCCCTGAAACCGAGCACCCAGCAGCGCTTCATCTCGATCGAATTCGATTTCCTTCCGCGCGAGAAGGAAATCGCCACCGTCGCGATCGAAAGCGGGCTTCCGGAGGGAAAGGTCGCTCCGCTCGTCGATCTTGCGCGGCGCCTGCGCAACCTCAAGGGGCAGGATCTGGAAGAAGGCGTATCGACCCGCCTGCTCATCTACTGCGCGACGCTCGTCGATGCCGGGATGCCGGTTTCGGACGCGGTACGCGCCGCCATCATCGAACCGCTCACCGACGATGCCGACGTGAAGGCGGCGCTCCTTGAAGTGGCCAAGGCCACGCTTGCTTAGGATCGGACGGCATGCTCGAATTCCTGGAACTTGAAGAAACAGTAGGACGCGCCTGGCATCATTTCGTCGGCGACACGAACTCGTGGCCGCGCCACCCCGATCAGTCGGTGCGGCTGGCGGACATCAGATCGCAGCTCGCCGTGTGCTTCCGTGCCTTTGGGGGTGAAGCCACCCTTCAGATCCAAAAGTCGCGGCAAAAGACTTCTTCCCACCGTCTTCGCCTGCGCCAAGTAATAGGCCTCGGCGAAGAGAGGAGCGATCATCCGACATGGGACAACTCGGCGATACATCTTCCCGCGGTCATCGAGATTTTCGATGACCGCGAGCTCAATCATGACCTCTACTTCTGGCTTGCGGCGTATGTCGCGATCGCTGTCGCACCCGACCGAGCATCTTCCGATCCGGCCCTTCGGGATATAGCGCGCATCGAAGCAGGACGCCGAAACTCACGGGCGGTAACAGAGGTCCTTCCCGGCATGCGCAGCCGCTACGTTCGCCTGAGCCGTGCGTTGGTTTCGTGCCGCGAGCGAGGCAGGCTTCCCTCGGTCGAGGCACGGATCGAGACGTTTGCAATGGCGGCGCTGTCCGTTCCAATCGAGCACGATCTTCCGCTCGACGCTCGGCCCGAGATCAAAGCGTCGCCGGCCGGCTATCTCCCCATGCTTCCGATCCCGCTCTGGGCCGACTTTTGCGGCAGCGCCCATTCCCGGAACTCGGATCGCGACGATCTTCCCTCGGATATGTCGCAGCGCGACGCAGCGGAAAAACCGTCGCACGAAGCAATGCGAAGCAAGGATGCCGACGATCGCAAACGGGACCCTTTCATATTGAACAGGTTCGAGAAAATCCTCGCGATGGCCGAGATGGTGAATGTGGATCGGCCAAGCGACGACCGGGAGGACGACGATCCGTCGGCCGCGGACGAACTTGACGATATCACACTTAGCGAAACGAAAGAGAGGCCCAGATCCAAGTTTCATTTCGACCTCGATCTTTCCCCCGAAGCCGCGGATCCCTCCCGCATTCACGGAGAGTTCGTCTATCCCGAATGGAATTATCGCAAGCAGGAGTATCTTCCGGATCACTGCCGGGTAGTGCTGGGAACTGCGGCGGATGCCGGGCAAACGGCACCGGCCAGCGATCAGTCCATCATCCGCAAGGTCAAGAAGCAGTTCGAAACACTGCGTCCCAAGCGCGAAGCAAGACGGGCGCAGCTGGACGGGAACGATCTCGACCTGGAGGCGGTCGTCCGCTCACGCATCGATCTTCTCGCCACAGGGCATCCGAACGATCATATCTACGAATGCGCGCGGCCAGCTGCGCACGAGCTGGCAACCTCGATACTTGTCGACGTCTCGCTATCCACGGACTCATGGGTGGACAATCGAAGAGTGCTTGATGTGGAGATGCAAGCCCTCGATGTGATTGCGCGAGGTCTCGAGGCATGCGGAGACGGTTTTTCCATCGAAACGTTCACCTCGCGTCGCCGAGACTGGGTCCGCATCGACTCGATCAAGCGCTTCGACGAGAAGCTTTCGCCGGTGGTCGCCCGCCGCATCGCCAGCCTGAAACCCGGCTACTACACGCGCATGGGCGCCGCGATCCGGCACGTCTCGAAACAGCTCGACGATCAAGGCGTTCGAAAAAGACTCCTGATGATCCTGACCGACGGCAAGCCAAACGACGTCGATCACTACGAAGGAAGGTTCGCTCTGGAGGACTGCAAACGGGCCGTGACCGAAGCGCGCAGCCGCGGTCAGACTGTTTTTGCGGTCACGGTGGACCGGAACGCGGGTGATTATCTTCCGGCCATCTTCGGCCGCCAAGGATATGCCCTGGTCTCGCACATCGCCAATCTGCCCAGCGCCTTGCCCGCGATTTACAGGAGCCTGACGGCGTAGCAGGCAGTTCACCGACAGCTATCGGATCTTGTCACGATCCGCTTCGGCGAAAAGGGCGACGTCGTTTTTCTATGCAATTGCGGACGGAAAGCCGCCTCGCGCCTTTCCTGGCGTTCCTTTAGGCCGCCTTGCTGTGTGTCCTTCCCAGCGCCCCGAAGTAGGCATCGAAGGCTGCTGCGACGGCACGGACCATGAAACGCAAGTCCTTGGACACGGTGATGCGGCCGCCGGCGATCGCGGCAACTCCGTCGGCCACCAAATCGTCGAAGCGGGGATTCCGCTCGAGCAGGAAGCCTGCATCATATCCGGCCTCGCGGCACAAGCCGGCAATATCCACCTCGAAATCGCACATGAGACGCTCGATGACCTTGGCGCGGAGCTTGTCCTCACCAGTGAGAAGATAGCCCTTCGCGGTTGGAAGGAGCCCGAGGGAAACCATCTCGGCATATCGTCCGATCGCGACGTGGTTCTGGTAATAGCCGGATGGCAACCGCCCTATGGATGATGCACCCAGCCCGATGAGTGTTTCACACTCGTCCGTAGTATATCCCTGGAAGTTCCTTCGCAGCGTACCGGATCGAGCCGCGAGCGCAAGTTCGTCGTCAGGAAGCGCAAAATGATCGAGACCGATCCGGATGTATCCTGCGGAGACAAGTTCTTCGGCGATCGCTTCGGCCTGTTCGTTGCGCTCTGCGGCCCCCGGAAGCGCCGACTCATCGATGAGCCGTTGATGCTTCTTGAAGGCGGGAACGTGAGCATAGCCGAAAACTGCAAATCTCTCCGGCATTAAATCGATCGCCATCCGTACCGTTTCGACGCACGAGCCGACGGTTTGAAAAGGCAAGCCGTAGATCAGGTCGAAATTCGTGCTTGAAACGCCGCGACTGCGCAGGCCCGCGACCGCCGTCTCCGTCTGGCCGAAAGTCTGGATGCGGTTGATCGCCTTCTGGACGACCGGATCGAAACTCTGGACCCCGAGGCTCACCCTATCGACGCCATTCTCGCCAAGCGCGATCATCATTTCGCCGGCAAGCGTTCGAGGGTCGATCTCGACTGCCACGCTGGTGTCCCGGGCGAATGCAAACGAAGTTCTGAGCTGCTTCATAAGAGCGGAGAACTCGTGAGGTTTCATGATCGTCGGTGTGCCGCCTCCGAAGTGCACGTTCTTGACGGGAATCTCGCCATGGGCTTCCTGGGCGACCAATTCAATCTCGCGGCTCATGACATCGAGATAGTCGAGAATCGGACCGTCATGGCTCGTGATGGTCGTATGACAGCCGCAATACCAGCACATGGATCGGCAGAAGGGCATGTGGAGATACAACGATACGGGTGCCCCGGCTGTTGCGGCTGCCAGAGCCTGCGAATAGTCCTCAGGCCCGACGCTTGCTGCGAATGCAGGGGCGGTCGGATAGCTCGTATAACGTGGCAGGCGGGCTTCGCCGTATTTGGCCACCAATGCGTTCGACATCTTCTTTTCCCTTATGAAGCTCGTGGCTCCTTATGCCCGCCCGCCCAAAGGGCTTCCTTGTCATAAGTCAATGACGGAAAACGCCGGCTATCCGAAACCTCTCGGATGTTTGTTCGCTGTCAAAGTTCGAGAATCTCCCAACGGATATCTTGAAGGTCGGCGAATGGACGAGCCGCCGTCCTCTCACCCAACGATGAGCGGCAAAGGAACTGTCAATGACTGAAGCATCTTCCACCCAAAATGAAATCGTCCACATCGACGTGCGGATTCTTCCGCCGGTCGAACGCCACCCGCGCATCTTCGGCACCCTTCATGCGCTCGCACCGGGAGCCATCCTCCATATTACGAGCGATCACGAGCCGCGACCGCTGCAGTACCAGCTTGAGACTGCCCTACCGGGCAAATTCTCCTGGGAATATCTCGAGCAGGGACCGGATGTATGGCGCGTCGAGATCACCCGCCTCGACGCCGGCTGCGACTGCTGCTGCGGCGGCCACTGACGCCGGAGAAGCGCGATGATACCAATGGGCACCAGCCTGTCGCGGTGGACGATGTCCTATTTCGCAGCGGCACTTTTTTTTCTGCTGTTCGCAGAGTGCCTGCTTGCGATCGGAGGCTGGGTTCCGTCGCTTGACGTGACCGAGCCGGACGCGCTTATCGTCGTGCACTCCACGGCAATCGGATGGCTGGGCCTGCTGATGTTCGGTGCGCTTCTGCAATTCGGACCGGTATTGACCGGTCTGAGCCTGCCGGCCGAAAATCTCAGCCTGGCGGCACTCGGCGGCATAGTGATGGGACTGGTTCTGCTCATCTCCGGCTTCCGATCGATCGAAGCCGGATCAGAGGCGGCCGGCCCCGTCATGATCGCGGCGGCATCCATACTCGCCATTTCGATCCTGTCGATCGCATCCATCTTCCTCTCACTCCTCTGGCGTGGACGACGCGCCCACGAAGCGTCACGCTTCGTTCTCCTGGGCATTGCAAGTCTGGCGGCCGCTGTCGCACTGGGCTCGCTTTTTGCGATCGTCGTCTCCGGCGTGGCAGGAAGTCCCTCCGTCGTATCCTACGTCGTCAGCGCAGCACCATTGCATGCCGGCCTGGGGCTCGTTGGATGGATGACGTTCGGCGCGATCGGGGTAACCTACAAGCTGCTGCCGATGTTTCTGCTGTCGAACGACATGAAACGATCCGTCATGCTTCGCGCAAGCGGATCGGCGATTGTCGTCCTTCTTATTTCCGCGGCCGTCGCCTTGGTGTTCGACACCGACATCGCCGGCAAGCTAGCCCTTCTGGCTGATCTCCTCCTTCCGATTGCCACGGCAGCATACCTCGCCGAACTTTTCCGCGCTTATCGCAGCCGTCGCCGCCGGACGCTTGAACTGAACACCTATTGGTCTCTTCCGGCATTCGTCCTGCTCGGCATCTCGGTTCCCCTCCTCTCTTGCGCAATCCTTTTTCACGCTGGCCAGCAAACCATCGTTGCCCTCTCCTATCTCTTCGTCTTCGGCTGGCTGAGCGGACTTGGGCTGGCGCAGCTTCTGAAGATCGTTCCCTTCCTCACATGGATCGAGGCATTCGGCCCGCTTCTCGGCCGACGCCCGACACCGCGGTTGACGGATCTTGTCGATACATTCCGATCGAACATTTGGCTCGGCGCCTTCTATGCGGCCGTAATCTTCGCAGCGGCGGCGATCTTTCTTGAATCGGACCACATCTTCCGCATGGCCGCTTTCGTCCAGGCACTTTCGACGGCAGCGCTTATAGTGGAACTTGCGTTGTCGCGAGGACTCGTTGGCGTGGACGCAGAAGCTAAGCAATTCCCGTTCAAACATCCGGCATTCTTCTTCGCCGGCAACCACAGAGGTGACGCCAATGGTTCAGCTTCGTGAACTCGATGTACGACAGATCCTGCGCGATGGCGGGATGCCCTTTCAATTGATCATGGACACTTTCTCAAGCCTTGCTCCGGGCGAAGGCGTCAGGCTGCATGCAATCTTCGAGCCCAAGCCGCTCATCCGGCAGCTTGCGCAGCGTGGCTTCACGCATACGGCCCGACGGCTTGCGGACGACGACTGGGAGATCGAGTTCCTTCCGATAGCAGCCGCGGACGATACCCCGAAGGACGTCGGCGAGACGATCTGGCCCGACCCGGTCTGGAACCTTGACCTGACCGATCTGCCCCCTCCCGAACCCATGGAACGGATTCTCACGAGGCTTGAAACCATGACCAGCGGCGAAGTACTGTTTGCCTTGCTGAACCGTGAGCCGCTTTTCCTGTTTAACGAACTCCGGGAACGCGGCCACGAATGGGTCGGGAATTTCGACGAGACGGGGAGCGTCTACCGGATCATGATCAGGGCAACGCCCGGGGATCGGACCGATGCAAGAAACTGAACTGACATGCGAAGACATTCTAAACGCACTTCGGGAGATCGATGATCCCGAGATCGGAACCAGCATAGTCGATCTCGGTTTGATCTATCAGGTGTCGATTTCCGACCAAGGCCTCGTAGAGATCGACATGACGACCACGACCCGCTTCTGTCCGGCCTCCGGATTTCTGGCCGAGGCAGCGAAAGCCAAAGTCGAGATGCTCGCGGGCGTGAGCGAGGCGGTTGTCAACCTCGTCTATGATCCGCCGTGGTCGCCCGAACTGGCAGATCTGTTTTCTTCAGGCAGGCCGGATTGATCTCTATGGGAAATGCGATGCAAGTCGATCGGGAAGACCCTGTCATCGAGGTTTCCTACCTCGCCGACAGATTTGGACTGTCGCAAGACGCTTTCGTGAATCTTCTGCGGCGCGGCCTCGTTCGCAGCCGGGTGGAAATCGGCATCGGAGAAGATGAAGGCACCAAGCGGTTGACCGTGCGCATCGGAAATCGGCAGTGGGTCGCCGTCATGGACGCACACGACTGCATTCTAAGCGAAGAAACACGATTCACGACCAGCCGCAGGTGATGTTTTGGGCCTTGGAACCGGACGATTTTAGGCCGAACCGATCTGAAATCTGAATGAGGCTGTGCCGTTGCAAGGAATGCGGCGGCGTCTCGTTCCAGCCGTGTGTCCCCAATCGCGATCCGCCATGCCGTCCGTCAGTGAAACTGACGGACGGCATGGCGATATCGATCTCATCGACCGTCAGCCTCCCCGCACGGCCAATGGCTTTCTCCCGGCGCAGAGCATGGGTGCATGCTCGGCGGCGAAGAAGCCGAATGCCGCTGTCCATCCCAGGACCGCCAGCATCAGGATTCCCAATCGATAGTCGGGGAGCAGTTCCGCCATCGGTCTGACGAGAGCGACGGCGATAAGAATAGCATAGGATAGGTTGGTGATCGCGCTGGACTTCAGCTTTCGGCCGGTGTGCCCGCGGCTGGCACGGGTCATGACGGCCAGCATCATCAGCGACACGGATCCGATCGCAAAGATATGGAGCACAACCAGTTCAGGCAGCCCCACAGCCTGAAGCGCGATGGCCGCGAAGCCGATGGGGACGAAAACGAAGGCCGCATGCAGGATAAACACGATGGGTTCCGGCCATGTCGTCCAGCCCCGCCAGCGAACCAGTCGGACCAGATTCAGACCGGCGGCGGCGGCACTAAGCCCGCCGCTCCACCATGCTTGCGGCCAAACCGCCCATACGATCAGCGAAACGGCGCCGAGAACGATCGTGGCCGCGTCAAAGCGGTTGTAAGGTACGGGAAAGTCGGTCCGGCCGAACTGGTTGAGCCAGTTGCGCGTAAAACTTGGAATAATCCGGCCTCCAACGATCGTCACCAGCAGGACGTAGGCGCCGAGGCCCAGACGGATCGCGAGTTCCGGATTTCCCGCTTTCACGACCGTCAGATGGAAGAGGACGTTCGAAATCGACAGGACTGCCAGGCCACCGACGACCTTGAGATCCTTCCATTTCCGGCCGGCTACGACCTCACGGGTACAAAGGACGAGCATGGCGGGAAGGAACGCGCCGTCGATGACTGCCGCAGGAACCAGGCCTATGGAACTGCTCGCGAGCATGGCGAGACGGCCGGCGGTCCACAGGCTGAAAAGATAGATGAGCGGGCGGCCCGATATCGGCAACCTCCCCGTCCAGTTCGGAATGGCGGTAAGAAGAAAGCCGGAGAGGATCGCTGGCGCAAAGCCGAAGAGCATCTCATGCGCATGCCAGTAGAGCGGCCCGTATTCCGTGGCGAGCGGAACGCCGAGCGTCAGAAAGGCGGCCCAGAGATCGATACTGACGATCGCCCATATTGCGGCAGCCAGAAAGAAGGGACGGAAACCGTAGGAGAAGATGACAAGACCCTCGCGAGACATTCCGCGGGGAGCGCGAGTGCCGTCATCCTTTTTATTCTGCATGATCATTGTCTCCAAAGTCGATCATCCAGCAATGTCCTTCTTTCGAGAACAGGTCGTTGAGATTACGCAAATACGGCCGCCACGATTTTGCGCCACCAAAAGCCACCGGCAATTGATTGCGATCAATCCGATAGCCGAAGGGATCTGCTATCACGCGAACCCCAGGAGGTCCTCATGATCCCGTTCGCTTCCGCTTTCGCAGTCTTTTTTCTCCTCCACTCGATACCGGCCGTTCCGGCAGTGCGCTCCGAAATCATCTCGCGCATCGGCAGACCGGCATATTTCATCGGCTATTCCGCCGCCTCGCTTGCCGCTCTCGTCTGGCTGTTCTCGACTGCCTTGTCCTTGGACTATGTCCCTTTATGGGACCTGCGCCCCTGGCACGCCGCCGTGACATTTGTCCTTGCCCCGCTCGGCGCGTTCCTGGTGATCGCAGGGTTATTGAGCGCAAACCCTCTTTCCGTTGCGATCAGGTCGTCCGAAGATATCGGCGCGGTGGTGGGCATCACAAGACATCCGGTACTGTGGGGATTTGCGATCTGGGCGTTCGGCCATATTGCCGCAAACGGGGATCTGCGGTCGCTGCTTCTCTTTGGAGGATTCGCCTTCTTCGCCCTGGGGTCGATCGCGATGACCGAGAAGCGGGCACGGCGGCGGCTGGGAGACCGGTGGCAGGCATTGTCGCAGAACACTTCGATCGTGCCGATGGCGGCCTTCTTCTCGGGTCGCCGCCCCGGTTGGGATATGCCCATGCTTCTCTCGGCCGCAATTACGGCAGCACTTGTCGTCTGGCTATTGTTCGCAGGTGGTCATGCTCTGCTTTTCGGAGCAGATCCGATTGCCATTTTCGGCTGATTGGAGGCCGCCTCGCCCGTCCATGCCCGCGCCTGGTGCGGAAGAGAAAGTCCGAGCAGATCAATCCCGCGGCAAGCCAGATGATCGGTGATGTCCTCGATCGACCGCGGCCGGTGATAGAAGGCCGGCACCGGAGGCATGACGATGGCCCCCATCTCCGTGACAGAGGTCATGTTGCGCAGGTGGCCGAGGTGAAGCGGCGTCTCACGTGTCATGAGGACAAGGCGCCGCCGCTCCTTGAGCTGCACGTCGGCGGCGCGCGCCACCAAGTTTCCGGACACTCCCGTTGCGATCGAGGCAAGCGTCTTCATCGAACAAGGTGCTATTATCATTCCCGAGACGGGAAACGAACCGCTCGCGATCGCCGCGCCGATATCCTTGTTGTCATAGCACCGATGCGCCTTGAGCAACATCCGGCCGTGGGCTTCCGGCCCGATTTCGTGCGCCAGCGTCCTCTCCCCGCCGTCGGTAACGACGAGATGAACCCTGACCCGCAGCGCGGTCAGCCGGTCCAGAACTGCGACGCCAAGCGACGCCCCCGACGCCCCGCTTACGGCGACGATGACATCATACCCGTCCGCTTGCCAATCCATGACGGACCCTTTCCCATATTTCGTCTGCGCGCCTTACCAGTTCATCGGGCATGTGAAGTTCGCGGCCCCATTCTCGTTCCGTCTCGGCCCCGATCTTGTTCGTCGCGTCGATTCCCATCTTCGTTCCGAGCCCTGGCCTCGGGGAAGCGAAATCCAGATAGTCTATCGGGCCATTTTCCACGACCAGCAGATCCCGCGCCGCGTCGAATCGCGTGGAGATC
This sequence comes from Rhizobium sp. UFLA01-1127, assembly GCF_059803845.1. NCBI lineage: Bacteria > Pseudomonadati > Pseudomonadota > Alphaproteobacteria > Hyphomicrobiales > Rhizobiaceae > Rhizobium > Rhizobium sp. UFLA01-1127. The sequence continues at coordinate 24,154 of NZ_JAUQTZ010000025.1, forward strand.
GCCCAGAGGACGTCTTCCCATCGGCGGACGGAAACGGCTGCATCCACCACGATCACGAGCTTCGTGTAGTTGAATTGGGGAAGTATCGACCAGAGCCCCATCATCACGCGTCGTGCCTGCCCCGGATATCGCTTGTCGATCGAAACGACGGCGGCACGATAGGAACAGGCTTCGGGCGGAAGCCAGATGTCGGTAATTTCGGGAAAATGACGCTTGGCGATCGGGACGAACAACTCGTTCATCGCCTCGCCCAGCACGGACGGCTCGTCCGGAGGGCGGCCGGTATAGGTCGTCAAATAGACTGGCGATCGTCTGCTGGTGATCGCAGTCAGTCGGACAACGGGAAAGTTTTCGACAGAGTTGTAATATCCCGTGTGGTCACCATAGGGGCCCTCGGGCGCGGTCTCGTCTTTCGAGACCAGTCCTTCCAGGATGATCTCGGCATGCGACGGCACGAAAAGCGGTACGGTACGGCCTTTGGTGACCTGCGTCCGAGTACCCCGCAGCAAGCCGGCGAAGTTCAGTTCGCTCATTCCTTCCGGAAGCGGGATGACGCCCGACAGGATGGTTGCGGGATCGGCGCCGATGACGACCGCGATCGGCATGTCGAGTCCCCTGCGCTGCCATTGCCTGAAGTGCTTCGCACCACCGCGATGAGCAAGCCAGCGAACGATCAAAGAGTTCTTGTCGCGAACCTGCATCCGATAGATGCCCACATTTATGTCTTCCGGGTCGTCGGGGCTGCAGGTGATCACCAGGGGCCATGTGATCAGCGGCGCGGGCTCGCCCGGCCAGCACCACTGGACCGGAAGGCAGCCGAGGTCGATATCGTCCGCCTTAAGCACGATCTCCTGACAGGAAGACTTTCGGGAGTGGCGGAAGCGCATCGATGCGGCGGCTTTTAACAGTGGAAGCTTCCTCCAGGCGTCGGCAAGCGATCTTGGAGGGGATGGCCGCTGCAATTCCGCCAGTTCTTCGGCGAGATACGGAAGGCCGCCGGTTCCGAGGCCCAAACCCAGCTCGATACGCTCCCTTGTGCCGAAGAGATTGGCGACCACGGGTATAGCGGAAATCTTCCCTTCGCGATCGACAGGACGTCTGAAGAGAAGCGCGGGGCCGCCATCATGAAGCACCTTCCGATGCAGGGCGGTCACTTCATGCACGAGAGAAACCGGCTCGTCCACCGTTGCGAGCATTCCCCGGCGCTCCAGATCGGAGAGGAAACCCTGCAGGTCCGTATATCTTTGAACAGTTCGATTGTCTTTCAGCATTGACGAGCAATCGCACCGGGAAACCGCCGACGTCTTTGCGCAAAATCAAACAGCACTGCTGCGATTGAAACTAGATTGTCTCGTCAAATCAAAGAGGCCTCAATGCTCGCCCCATCCCGTCTGATGGCGACCGCCAGAATCGTCCCGCTACCGATCGCCGCACGTGTTGCCAACCTCCTTCTACAGCAAGTCTTGGCAAACCATCCAAAGCTCTTCGACAGGCTCGGCGAATACGGCAATGCTCGGTTTGCTTTCGTTCCCACCGACTTCGCGTTCTCCTTCTCCATTCGACCCTTGGATCGCTCGGTGCGCATCGTTCGCCAAGGTAGAATCCTACGGGCGGACGCCACGATTACAGGCCCGCTGGTGCTCATGCTCGCGCTTGCCGAAGGACGCGTAGACGGCGACGCGCTCTTCTTCGCGCGAAAGCTTCTGGTCTCCGGAGACATGGAGGCCGTGCTGGCGTTGCGAAACGCACTCGACGATAACGAGATCGATCTGGTCCGGTCGCTCGGCAAGCTGGCTGGCCCCATGAGCCGTTCGGCCACCAGGATACTCGACGCCATACGGCGTGAAGCACTCGAAGCCCAGGGCGTACAATGGAACTGATCTGCCCCGCCGGCACTCCGGCATCCTTCCGCGAAGCTGTCGACGCCGGCGCGGACGCGGTCTACTGCGGCTTCCGCGACGAGACGAACGCACGCAACTTTCCTGGCCTGAACTTCGACCTTTCCGAGCTTCGCGAGGCCATCGGCTACGCCAGAAAGCATAAGGTGAAGACCTTTGTCGCGTTGAACACATTCATGACGGCGGGCAAGGAAGACCTGTGGTATCGCCGGGCCGACGAAGCGAAGCAGGCCGGCGCAGACGCATTGATCGTCGCCGATTTCGGTCTCATGGCGCATGTGGCCGAACACCATCCAAACCTGCGCCTCCACGTGTCCGTTCAGGCATCCGCCTCCAACCCCGACGCGCTGGCCTATCTTGTGGAAAATTTCGGAGCCGCGCGCGTCGTGCTTCCACGCACCCTCACCATACAGGACATTGCCAAAATCGCTCGCCAGGTCACCTGCGAGCTCGAGGTCTTCGTATTTGGCGGCCTCTGTGTCATGGCAGAGGGCCGCTGCTCTCTGTCCTCCTATGCAACGGGCAAATCTCCGAACATGAACGGCGTCTGCTCGCCGGCCAGCCATGTGCGCTATCATCAGTCGGGCCGCGACATGGTCTCGAACCTGGGCGGATTCACGATTAACCGCTTCACCGAAGGGGAGCCGACCGGTTATCCGACGCTATGCAAGGGACGCTTCGAGATCGGCGACAGCAAGACCTACGCCTTCGAAGATCCCGTTTCCCTGGATGTGATGGACCAGCTCGACCAGCTTCGCGACGCGGGAGTCAAGGCGCTGAAGGTCGAAGGCCGGCAACGCGGAAAAGCATACATCTCGGAAGTCGTTTCAACTCTGCGAGCGACCTTGAATGCCGCTCCGGAAGCGCGCGGCGCCCTGATGGCACGCCTTAGAACGCTCAGCGAAGGGCAGCAGACGACGCACGGCGCCTATGAGAAGCGCTGGAGGTAGAATGACGACTTCGATAAACCTCACGCTCGGACCACTGCTTTATCTGTGGCCGACCGACAAGTTCCGCGACTTCTACTTCCGGATCGCCGACGAGGCGCCTGTCGACGTTGTCGTGCTCGGCGAGACGATCTGCTCGAAAAGATTGCACTTGATGGAATCCGAGATAGCCTCCGTCATCGAACGGTTGCAGGCGGCCGGCAAGACAGTCTGGCTCTCCACCCTTGCAATGGTAACGCTCGATCGTGAGTCGCGGTACCAGCGCGAGCTTGCCGAGGTCGACGCCCACCTGGTCGAGGCAAACGACCTGTCAGCTCTCAGGCTTTTGAAAGGCCGTCCGCATGCGGTCGGTCCCTTTGTCAACATATACAATGGCGAGACCGCGAGACTGCTTGCGCGAAACGGCGCGACCAGCATCTGCCTCCCTCCCGAGCTTCCCGCGACATCCGTGTCTGAAATCACGAGAGCTTGCCCAGGCCCCAAATTCGAACTGTTCGCATTCGGCCGCGTTCCTCTTGCCATATCAGCTCGATGCGCACACGCGCGATCGAAAAACAGGACGAAGGACAATTGCCAATTCGTTTGCCAGGAGGATCCCGATGGTCTTGCGGTCAAAACTCTCTCCGGTCAGCCATTTCTGGCGCTGAACGGCGTTCAGACCGTCTCGCATGCATGTCAGGCTCTTCTCGCCTCCCCTGAGGAACTGCGCTCCATGGGGATCGGCTCGCTCCGCCTTTCCCCACAGGATTGCGACATGGTGGAAGTATCGAAGGCGTTCAGAGCACTGACGGATTGCGAAAAAGACGCCGGTGAGGTCGCCGCACGAATACGGACCATCTATCCCGATGCGCCGCTCGCAAACGGTTTTCACCATGGTCAGGCCGGGGCGCAGTGGATCGCGCGGAACAAGAATTCCACATCGTCGAACTCATCATAGGCACGAGAATGCCGGCCGCCCCTCAGGCTAGCGTGGATATTAGGCTGATCCAGGGAACGTCCGATTGAGATCGGGTGGCCGGATGATGCCGCCCAACAAGGCAAGACACGGCCCTGAAGAGAGGCAATCGAAAAGCGTCGGCGAGGTTTCCCAGCTGAAACCCAGCGCCAACGCCATGCCGAACGTTCAGGTTGCAAGCCGAAACAGGCTGCCCGGCAAGACATCCCCAAATCCCGGTATGACGCCATGCGAATGTCGTCGCCGTCATGACGATGGACCAGAGCCGAAGCCGTGTTCGGGATAACGACAGACTTGCGAAAGAATTGCCGGCTACCTGCTGCGGCGCACAAAGGAAATCATCAAGGTTACACAGAGAATGCAGGATTAAGTTTGCGGCGCAGCAAATAGACAGTTTGCGCCATCGCAAAGAATTTCCGGACGTTTCTTCTAGTCTCCTTCTCGACCGGGCGGCGTTCGTCCGCTCCTCGACTATTGGAGATTGGAAATGACAAATACTCTGCAGATGACCCGGCGCACGATGCTGACGAGCGCTGCTGTCGCGGGAGCGCTGACGCCCATCATCATCTCAACCGCTCGCGCGGATGAGGAGGTGGCCTCCGCAGAAGCGGTAAGGAAGACGGCATCGGTCACGGATTTGTCAAAGCTCGTTCGCGAGAAGGTCGAATTGGTCAAGCCGCCCTTTGTTCACGCCCATGCGCAAAAGGCAGAAGGCGGTCCCGTGATCAAGGAGTTCACGCTCACCATCCAGGAAAAGAAGATGGTGCTCGACAAGGACGGCACGGAAATCAATGCGATGACCTTCAACGGTTCTGTTCCGGGGCCGCTGATGGTCGTCCACCAGGACGATTACGTCGAGCTGACGCTCGTGAACCCGGATACGAACACGATGCAGCATAACATCGATTTCCACGCCGCAACCGGCGGTCTGGGAGGCGGAGCACTGACCGTCGTCAACCCTGGCGAAAGCACGGTTCTGCGCTTCAAGGCGACCAAGGCAGGCGTGTTCGTCTATCATTGCGCACCTCCGGGGATGGTCCCCTGGCACGTCACCTCCGGGATGAACGGCGCGATCATGGTTCTGCCTCGCGAAGGGCTGACAGACGGCCACGGAAAGCCGATCGTCTACGACAAGGTCTACTATGTCGGCGAACAGGACTTCTACGTCCCGCGCGATGCCAATGGGAAATTCAAAAAGTTCGGCAGCCCCGGCGAGGCATATGAAGAGACGGTCGCGGTCATGAAGACCCTGCTGCCAAGCCACATCGTATTCAATGGCGCCGTAGGTGCGTTGACCGGCGAGAATGCCATGACGGCGAAAGTGGGTGAGACCGTCCTGATCGTTCACTCGCAGGCGAACCGCGACACCCGCCCGCATTTGATCGGCGGGCACGGCGAATACGTGTGGGCCACGGGAAAATTCCTCAATGTCCCCGACACGGATCAAGAGACATGGTTCATTCCCGGCGGCACTGCCGGCGCGGCGATCTACACGTTCAAGCAGCCGGGCATATATGCCTACGTGAACCACAATCTTATCGAGGCATTCGAACTCGGCGCCGCGGCTCACTTCAAGGTGACAGGCAATTGGAACGACGACCTCATGACCTCGGTCAAGGCGCCGTCGGCGACCTGATCGAGCATCGGTGCGCGGGTCGGCGAAGGACCTGCGCACCTCTCCTAATTGAAAGGCGCAACTTGCGATTCGAGCCATGGCACCGCACGCCGTCAAAAGAATGGTTTCGGAGATGTCGATTATGATCCCCCTCGCAATCGTCGGGCTGCTCTCGGGAGCGCTCGTCGAGAAGGCGGGGGTTCTGTCGTTCGAAGCGCAAGGCGCCGTCATCGTTCCCCCGGAACTCGTCACCATCGCGCCGCGCGCATTCGAATATCGCGAGGCGACGGAATATTTTCGGAACGGCTTCGCAATCGACGCTCCAAAACGGCTCGAAGCCGTGATGGTTCCCCTCGACATCACGAAGTACCAGGTCTCGCAAGCCGAGTACGGACGCTGCGTTTCCGAGGCGGCTGCCGCAAGTTTGCCGGACGACAACGCCCCGGTGACTGGCGTGAGCTACGATGACGCGGTGCGCTACGCGACATGGCTGTCGCATCGCACAGGGGAGGAATGGACACTGCCTACCGATTTTGAGCTTGCCTACGCTGCAGCCGATCGATTTCCCGACGATGCGCTTGGGATAGACCCAAGCGATCGAAACCCCGCAAAGCGCTGGCTGGCAGATTACGAGCGTGAAGCCCGCCGTTCCGCCTCCATCGATCCTCGTCCCCAGCCAAGGGGATCTTTCGGCGTCAGTCAGACGGGGCTGGTCGATTTCGCTGGAAACATCTGGGAATGGACATCAACCTGCAGCAGCCGCATCGATCTCGACAGAGCAAAAGCCGTCGAAGATCTGAACCCATTGACCTGCGGAATCATGATCGCCTCAGGAAGACATCGCTCGCCCATGAGCAGCTTCGTTAGAAATCCGCGGGGCGGAGGGTGTTCCGTTGGAACACCACCGGACAATCTCGGATTTCGCCTGGTGCGCCGACCGTCGCTCTTGGAAGGCATAGCGAACTCTGTTCGCCGGGCCACTGCGCGATTGCTTGCACTGGTCATCGAAACCTAGAGAAAGGCGGATAAACGATGAGGGTTGATCGCACGGTTTTAAAGACGCTGTCGCTATTCGAGCGGATGACGGATCGCGACCTCGATGCAATGCTCGAGCATGCAATTTCGCGCCGCGTCGCTCCGGGAGATGCGGTATTCGAGCAGGGCGCGCAGGCGAAGTCCTTCTTTCTTCTGCTGCACGGGCGCCTGAAGGTGACACAGGTTACGCAGGACGGCCAGCAGATCATCGTCAGAATGGTTCATCCCGGCGATCTGTTCGGTTTCGCGATGGCGCTCCGCAGAGCGGATTACCCCGGAACCGCGCTTGCGGCGACCGAAAGTGTCGTTCTCGGATGGCCAACGGAAATGTGGTCTTGCTTCGTCGAACAAAACCCCAGACTGGCGGTTACCGCGATGCAGACCATCGGGCAGCGCCTGGAGGAAGCACACACGCGCATTCGCGAAATGTCGACGGAGGAAGTCGAAAAGAGGGTCGCACACGCCGTCCTGCGGCTGTTGAAACAAGCCGGGCGCCCGGTGGATGTCGGCATCTGCATCGACTTTCCGATCTCCCGCCAGGATATTGCGGAGATGACGGGAACCACGTTGCATACGGTTTCCAGGATCCTCAGTGCCTGGGAATCCAAGAACATCGTAAAGGGCGGTCGGCAGAAGCTTACGGTGACCGACGCGGGGCGGCTGCTCGCCCTCGCCGAGGATGCACGCAATTTGTAAGGAGAAGAGGTATCGAGCGCTGCTCGATACCGTATCCAGGCAGGCTCGGCTCCGAAGTGCGACCGATCAGCGGCCGACCGCCGGAATTTGCTCGCCGATCGCCGTCGCCAAGGCATCGATGTTGCAGGTCCCGTCAAACGACATCAGAACACCTTTCCGATGATAGTAATCGGACAAGGGAAGGGTTTCCATCCTGTAGCTTTCAAGCCGCTGGCGAAGCGTGGTCTCGTTGTCATCGGCGCGTGGTGCGCTGCCAGCGGACACTGCTTGAGCCGACCTCGAAAGCACTCTGTCCAGAAGTACCGCGACCGGAGCGTAAATTTCGAGCACGGCATCCAATCCCTCATCCTGCCCCGCCAGCCACTCGTCCAGAATCTCGGCCTGGATGACGTTGCGGGGAAAACCGTCCAGGATGAAGCCTTTGCGAGCATCGGATCGGCGAATGCGCTCGAACAGCAGATCCACGACGATCTCGTCGCTCACGAGATGACCCGCCTCCATCAGCGTCCGTGCCGCCGCCCCGGCGGGCGTCGCTACATCCGCCGAGCGGAGCAGGTCGCCGGTGGATATGTGAGGAATGCCGAGACGATTTGAAATGCGGACGGCCTGCGTGCCCTTCCCTGCCCCCGGCGGTCCTAACATCACGTATCTCATGTCTTCACCTTCCTCTCGCTTCAGCACATATGACCTTTCGGCGAGGCTGTCTTTGAGCCGCGTCAAAGAGAACGTCCGACCTCCCTTTTCGCGGCCAAAGTCCGGGCAAAGACGTGGCGGAAAGGAAGCTCGCGGGAAACGACGTCCTGTTTGATGTCGATCAAGCAAGGCCGGACGGCGAATGGATAAGGTGCGTCGTTAAATGGAGATGTGCCTATGTCGTTCAAATCGCACCTCAGTACTATCGGCATCGTCAGCGCGGCAGGCGAGGCGCGGCGGATGGCGCTCCTGTTCGTGCAGGCGCCCGGAGCGATCCGGACCGTTCATGCGCAGCGATGTGGCCGGGAAGAGCAGATCGATCGGAAAAGATCGGATTGGTCAAAGGAGTAAACGGATGACTTCCATGCTCCAGCCGCCACCGAACGGGTGGGACATTGTTTCGATTGTTCGTCAATTAAAGGTGCTCGCCAAGCGGCTCGATCCCGAGTCCGATTGCTCGTCGGCGGTTGGCGAGGTCCTCACCAGGGTAGCGCCTGCCGAAAGAAAGTCGATCGTTCAGGAGCTCTTCCATCTTGCGGTCCGGCAACGTGTGAAGGTGGCCACCCTCATCGATCTCACGATGGGATTGGAGGAGTTGGACCCACATGCCGAAAAGGGAGAGCTTGAAGAAGCAGCCATGCTCTTCGACGACATGGCCGAGCAGGCGCGGCTTGGGTCGCAGCTTCTCAAGGCGGTTGCTCTCGGCAGTTCGAGCGTCACAGAATCCGGCATCCAAGCTTCACGCACGGAAGGATTGGGGCGATGACGGATGAACTCGCACGCCGCCGCCATCTTGATCTTCTCGAATTCCTCGGTTCAAACATCGGCATTGGAGGAGAACAGCGCGCCATTCTGGAATCATTTCTTGACGCGTGGCGTCTCACCTCCGGCGAAAAGAATGGAAGCCGATCCATAGTCCAGAGGTCGACAAAGCGGGAGCGGCACGCTCGCACATGATCGAAATCAATAGGAACACGGCTGATGCGATAGCATTCGATAAAGCCAGCAGGACCGGCTCGTTCGTCTTTCGCGTGCACGGCTGGCAGATCTGCCAGGTGACAGTGACGAGACGAGGCATCCTGGCCGCCGCCGTGCCACCCCGCGACGGCGCAGCCCGATTTGCCGAGTGCTTGGGGATGTTTCTGGCGATCGCTTCGGAAAAATTGCAGCGCCTCGGCGAAACCCGAGCCCTCTGGATTACGGCCGAGGACGTGCGCTTATGGCGGCGGCTTAACGGTAAGACCGCGATATACGCAGGCGAAGCCAATCTCACCCAAGGATGAGCATCCGCCGTGTCACCGCCCGATCGACTATCATTTTTGCCTGCTTCTCCCGCGTTGTCGGCCGGCCATGGCGGGGGTAGAATAAAGCCCGCTGCCAAGGCGAGCGATGGTGCATCGGCATCGCGAAGGGAGGTTCCCCGTGAACACGGCGCCTTCAAACGACGACACGAAGAACGGGCATGCGCAACCCGATCTGTTGGCGCATGCGCATAGCGCGGCAGTGCAGGCGGATGTCCTTGCTCTGTTGGCCGACCCGGCAACCGTACGGATCTGCCTCGACATCGCCGAAGATGCATCCCGTGCCATTGGAGGACGCATGGCAGCCGCCCATGTCGGGGCGGATCCGAAAGCAATGATTGCGGCGCCGGAAGAACTTGAGCTGCAGATGCTGCGCGAGCTGCACGAAGGCTCGCCGCGGGAGCGTTTGGAACACGTCGAGCGGCTGTTTGAGGAATGGAGGACGCTTCGGCCCGACCGCAGGGAAATCCTGCTCGACGACTGTCGTGGCGATGTCGACCGTTGCGTTTCTGGCGAATGTCGCGAGACGGCGCTTGTAGTCACCGCATGTCACGGAAATATGGACACCCGCGATGCATTTCATGACCTGCTGTTCAATGAGCGCAAACTCGTGCTCGTGCCTCCCCCGAACGAATATGCCGGCGACCTCGTGCGGCATATCCTGATCGGCTGGAAACCACATCCTTACGCGCACGGCGCTGTCGTGGCGGCAAGGCGCTGGCTGGCTGCAGCCGGACAGATAACGGTGCTCTGCGTCAACGACAAGGCGGGCGGCCGCTATCAGCAAACGGCGCGAGAGCTCCTCGCCGAACTCGGCTTGAAAGGCGACATCGTCGCGATCCGCTCTGAGGACCGCCCGGTTGCCGAAACCATTCTCGATTTCGCTGGTTCCGTCGGCGCAACCTGCCTGCTGACCGGCGCTTTCAAGCACAGCTATTTCCTCGAACTGTTCCTCGGCCGCGTGACCCGTCACCTGCTGGCGCATACGACGCTTCCTTTGATGATGAAACATTAGTTCCGCATCGCCAATGCTGATCTGCAATGCCGACCAACCGTTCTTTTTCCGGCGTCATGCGGCTCTTCCCGTGACGACAAGTGCGGTTGATTGTCGACAAGAGATGGCTGAAGCGGGCACAGTCTGCAGCTGACGACCGCGGAGCAACTGAAGAAGCATCTGATATTCCAACTGCAGGGATGAAAACTCCGCTTATGTTCTTGAGGGTGCCCGTCGTTGCAGCGCCCTTTCAAGCGAGCATGTCCAGCCTTGGATCAATCCGTTCAAGAGTTGCCGCCAACGGCCCTCATGCACGGGCGAGGCATCGGAGCCGCAAACACCCTTGGTTCGGCATATTCTGCATGGCGCTGCGAAAGTCGCATGGCTTAAAAGAACGATTGAAGAGATCACGTCCAAAGGTATCTAGAAGAACGAGGCCGACATTTCCGGCGGGCCTTCCAGTGCATGCGCCATGAAGTCCAGCGCGCCTTGCAGTCGTTCGCGGCCGATCGGCCCGCCAAGGCAGATGCGTACGGCCTCAGGGGCCGCACCATCGACGGTGAAGGCGTCGCTTGCCACGACGCCGATGCCGGAGGAACGCATGTGACTGCTGAAGGTCGAGCGGGTCCAGCCGTTGGTCAGCGGCATCCAGATGTTGAAGCTGATTGGATCGGCCTTGTAGCTGCCCTTGGGCAGAATACCAGCCACCATCTGCTGACGGGCAGCCGCCTCCGCGCGAATGAAGCGCAGAATCGAGTCCGCCGTGCCGTCCTCGATCCAGCAAGTGGCGAGCGCGACCGTCATCGGCGAGGCCATGACATTGTTTGTGCGCATGGCGCTGACAAAGGGCCAGATTGCCTTGCTGTCTGGAGCAACCACATAGGCAAGGCGCAGGCCGGCGCCGATGCATTTTGCAAGACCGCCAATATGCCATGTCAAATCAGGTGCGATGGCCGCAAGCGGCGGCGGCCCGTGCAAAGGAATGAAGCCGTAGGCATCGTCTTCAATAATGGGCACATGATATTTGCGGGCCACGGCGGCGATTTCCTCGCGGCGCTTTTCGGGAATGGTCAGCGTCAACGGGTTCTGCAGCGTTGGATTGAGATAGAGCGCCTTCGGCCGCAGCCGCTCGCAAGCCTCGGCAAAGGCATCGGGCAATATGCCCTCATCGTCCATTGGCAAACCGGAAAGATTGAGGCGCAGTTGGGCAGCGATTGAGCGCATGCCGGGATAGGTGATGATTTCCGACAATACGGTTTCGCCAGGCTTTGCAAGAAGGCCGAAAATCGCCAGCAGCGCGGGATGCGCGCCCGGTGTGACGAAGATCCGCTCCTGCGGAGGCATCAGACCGCGGCGGCTGAGCCAGGCAGCGGCGGCATCCTTGTCCATGCCGGATCCGCCGAAGCCCTGGTATCGCAGCAACGGAACGAGATTGATTGCCACAGCAGACATGCCTTCGCGCATGCGGGCGATCAGCTTCGGATCATCAGGCTCGGGTGGGAGGTTCATCGACAAGTCCACCTCCGAGGCACGGCGCGGATCGGGCGCGGCATCGAATAAGAAACCACGATCTTCGCGATCCTGTCCGCCGGTGACGAAGGTGCCCCTGCCGACGTGCGAATCCACCAGGCCGCGCTTCTGCGCCTCGGCATAACCGCGAGCGACGGTGGTGAAATCGATGTTCAGCCGCTTGGCCATCTCCCTTTGCGGCGGCAAACGGTCGCCCACCGCCAGCACGCCGTTTCTCAGATCCATTTCGATTAGATCGGCAATAGCCATATAACGGGGGCTGGAAGAGCGCGTAAGGTCAGGATGCCAGTCTTTCATTTCATGATCCGCGAGGTGTGATTGCGCAGGCGCGATTTGGAACGATATTGACCATATATTGTTGCAAAATTCACTGTCACGGGAAAACCGACGGCCCGCAGGCAGCCATGCATGGCGAACAGCCTGAACGCGATCGTCATATCCCGGACAGGGAAGTCATTTGCAATATTGATCGCAATTTGACTGCATCACTTTTCGGCACTTTGAATTGAGCCTGATTGAAAAGAGATGACATTCGTTCCGCAATTCAGGAAATCGGGAGCGATGGCAGGGGCGTCGCCAACTCCTGTACCTTGCCCTTCAGGAAGCGCGAATAAGGCTCTTCGAAAGCTGCCAACTCACTCCGTGCGTTCCATATCGACAAGAGCATCCTGCAGCGCGTTGAGCAGCATATCTGCATTTTCGCGAGAGAAAGGGAGTGGCGGGCGAATTTTGAGAACATTACCATTTAGTCCCGAGGCGCTTATCAACACACGCCGATCGCGAAGCTCACCAACTACCTTCAGCGCGAGGGCGCTATCTGGTTCGCGGCTGTCGTGGTTGCGTACAAACTCCAATCCTAGAAACAGACCGCTGCCTCTGACATCACCGATCGAAGCGAACGTGTCTTTCAAGCTGTTCATTCCCGCGCGCAGGTAATCCCCTGTCTTGTGCGCGTTTTGCATAAGGTTTTCGTTCTCGATAACGTCAAGTACAGCCGACGCAGCAGCCAAAGAAACGTTGTTGGCACCAAAGGTGTTGAAGTAACGTATATCCCGGCCGAAACACTCCTGGATGTCCGACTTCATAATGGCCGCTGCAATTGGCATTCCATTGCCCATCGGCTTGCCGACTGCGACAATGTCGGGGATGACTTCGTGACGCGCGAAACCCCACATGTTTGTGCCTATTCGCCCGAAGCCGGGCTGCACCTCGTCGGCGATATAAAGTACGCCAGCTTTCTTCAAAACATCAACGACGGGTTTGAGGAGACCGGGCGGATCGGCAAAAACGCCATCCGAGGAAAAGATGCTGTCGGCGATAAAGGCGGCTGGCGTGATACCGCGGCGGCGCATATGGACAATCGCTTTGGCGACGTCTTCCGCCAATGCCGCACCCACATCGAGACCATTGGCGCGATAGGTATCTGGCGCCGGCACCGTCAGGACGTGCTGGCCAAGGGGCACGCTATCTCCAAGCAGCGGCGAGATTTCCGCCGCCGAGGCCGTAACGCCATGATAGGCGTTCTCCGTAATGATGATACCGGTGCCACCTGTGTAATGGCGTGCAAGCCGCAGGGCCAGATCGACCGCCTCGCTTCCGGTGCATGTGTACATCACACGGTCGAGTTCGGCCGTAAACGTCGCCAAAAGCCTTTCCGAGTAGGAGAGGATTTGCTCGTTCAGATAACGTGTATGCGTATTGAGTTGCGACGCCTGGTAACTTATTGCCTCCACAACGTGCGGGTGGCAATGACCGACCGACGGCACGTTGTTATAGGCGTCGAGATAGGCTTCTCCGTCCGGTCCATACAGCCATACGCCCTTGGCTTTTGTGATATGGACCGGATTTTCATAGAAGAGCCGATAGGACGGTCCGAGTAACGTCTGTCGGCGCTCGATCATCTTTCGCTCTCGTTCCGGCAGGCTAGCGAGCCGTGCCGGGTCGAAGCCGTTGACCATTGATGCGCTCGGTTTGTGGGAAACGGTTTTTCTCATGCTTTCGGTCACCGATTGGCTTCGCGCAGTCTTTCGATAGCGACGGTTCTTGGAATTGCATCAAGGCGCGCCAATTGCGCCCAGACACCTGCACTTTGTCTGGTCAAGTGTTGAGCGTGCTCGGGGAACAGCCGTGCGCGCCATCTCGGAATACAAAGCCGCATCACCAACCGCATAACCGCTGCCTTGTAGATCAGGGGGATTTCGGCATCGGACAGGGAACATTCGCTGCGATATCCCGCGATAAGATCGCACATCGGCGTTATCGGGTCAGGTTCATCCCCGATCTGATAGGCAGCAGCCACACCCACGTCGAAAAGCTTGGGAGCGTGCACCATATCGCCAAAATCGATGATGCCGGTGATTGTATCCGGCGCTGTCGTATCGACAAGGATGTTTTCCATGTTGAAGTCGTTGTGAATGACTTGGGCATCCAACGTATTCATGATTGGCACAATCGCCGTCTCGAACTCTTCGATCGCGTTTTCGAGGCGCGTTCGCTGATGAACATCGTCAAATGTCGGCAGGACTTCGCGCATACCTGCCGCATGTTTCAAATCCCAGGTGATGCGATGTGATGCGGCTTCATGTGAAAAGCTCTTCAAGGCTTTTTGCAAACGCCCGAGCATTGCGCCAACCCGCCGGCGCTGCAAAGGAGACTGTGGCGCGGTCCGTTGTGCAGCGCCAGGCGCGAACGTGACCATGCGGACGCCGCGTTCGGTGCCATCGTCCGCCACGAAGCGAAAATCCGCGGCACCGTCACGGGTGAGAATGACACGCTGGGTCGGAATTCCCGGATCCACCTCCTCCACATGCAAGAGCGCCAAACTGTGCATCGAGGTAACGAGAGGATCCTCAGCCGGATTGAGAATTTTCAGAAGATAGGCCGCGCCGTCCTCGAGCATCACGCGAAAATTACTGTCCTTCTCGCCCCACAGCCATGTTGCGCGACCAGAAAGGCCATAATGGTCGCACGCAATTTGCTGAGCCTGGTCACAGGACACGGGGACAGAAGCAGTTTCCAGTTCGGCGCCGAGCACGCCGATTTTGGAATTTTTTTGTATGGCCGACATTGTACCGTCCCACCCCTTCTGGGTACGTCTCTTGAAATTTCCTCGGGCCTACCGCGGGCAAAAATCGATCTAATTCGCTTCGGTCACGAGCTTTGTATTGAAGTAGCTTTCCATCGCCTCAGTCCCGCCTTCCGAGCCGTAACCGGAGTCTTTCACGCCGCCGAAAGGCAACTCTGGCAGCGCCAGTCCGTAGTGATTGATAGACAGCATCCCGCTTTCAATATCGCGGGCGAGCGCGGCGCTTGTCTTTGCGGATTTCGTATAGGCATAGGCGGCAAGTCCGTAGGGCAGTCGGTTCGTCTCTAAGATGGCCGCGTCGTAATCCGCAAATGCGCTGACCAACGCGATGGGACCGAAAGGCTCCTCATTCGCAATGCGCGCGTCCTGCGGAACGCCGGTGAGAATAGTGGGCTGGAAGAAATTTCCCCGATTTCCGAGCTTCTTGCCGCCGGTCGCAATGCTTGCGCCACGAGACACGGCATCCGCTGTCAAGGCTTCCATAGCCTCGACGCGACGGGCGTTGGCAAGCGGACCCATGTTCACGCCGTCCATCAAACCGTCGCCCACCCTTATCGCTTCGGCCGCCTTCACAAAGCCTTCCAGAAATTTCCCATAAACGCTCTGCTGAACGAGAAAGCGCGTTGGCGCCACGCAGACCTGCCCGGCATTTCGAAACTTTGCACCGCTCAATATCCGAACGGCCAGATCGACATCCGCATCATCGAACACAATGGCCGGTGCGTGCCCGCCCAGCTCCATCGTCACCCGCTTCATATGGGCACCCGCGAGCGAGGCGAGCTGTTTTCCGACCGCCGTCGATCCCGTGAAGGAGATTTTGCGGATCACCGGGTGCGGAATGAGGTAGCGCGAGATCTCTGCCGGTATGCCGAAGACAAGATTGAGGACGCCGGCCGGCAGGCCTGCGTCAGCGAATGCGCGAACAAGCTCAGCGCAACTCGCCGGCGTCTCTTCAGGTCCCTTCAAGATGATCGAACAGCCGGCAGCAAGAGCTGCCGACACCTTGCGCACAGCCTGGTTCAATGGGAAATTCCACGGACTGAAGGCGGCCACCGGGCCGACCGGCTCCTTTACGACCATCTGTCTGACATTCATCGCCCTTGGGGGAATCAAACGGCCGTAGGCGCGACGGGCTTCCTCGGCAAACCAGTCGATGATGTCGGCCGCACTCAAGGTTTCCGCCAGGGACTCCGCCAATGGCTTACCCTGTTCCAGCGTCATCGTCCTCGCGATCGCAGCCGAGCGCCCACGCAGAATTTCAGCCGCCTTGCGAAGGAGTCTCGCTCGCTCGAACGCGCTAACCTGACGCCATTGCTGGAACCCGGCCGATGCCGCGGCAAGTGCTTCGTCGAGATCATTGTTGCTGGCATTCGAGACGTTGCCGATGACCTCGCTCGACGCCGGATTTACGACAGGCAGTCGCTCATTGGAGCCATCGCGCCAGATGCCGTTTATATAGAGCCTCGTGTTCGGATACTCGGACATTTCAGTTCCATCCTTTTTGTCAGTAGCCGAGGGCACAACCGTCTTTTCTATGATCGGAAGCGCCCAGCAAGGTGTCGTTTTGATCGTCGATCCAGATCGCCTGCGCCCCGCCGATCGCCCATTTCGGAGCGACAACCTTAAAACCGCGGACCTCCAGCTCGTTACCGATTGTCGCGCGAAGCAGCGCCTCCGTCTCGACCGTGGCCGTGCCCGGAAGCGGGAACAAGCGCGGAAGATCGATTGCACTTTGAATATCGAGATCGTAGTCAAAAAGCTTTGAAAGGAAGTGGGCGTGACCCATGGCCTGGTAATGTCCTCCCATCACGCCGAATGACAGCACGGATTTTCCAGCGCGCGTCACCAGTCCCGGTATGATTGTGTGCATCGGCCTTTTGCGTGGACCTATCGCGTTCGGATGCCCCTCTTTCACGACGAAACTTTGGCCGCGATTATGAAACAAGACGCCCGACTTCGGAGCCATCAGGCCGCTTCCGTAGGGATGGAAGATCGAATTGATGAAGCTCGCGACGTTTCGGTCCTTATCGACCACCGAAATGTAAACGGTATCCGAGTGCTCGACATCGTCGATAATCGCTCCGGTATCGGCTGCTTTGCGCAGATCTATTTTTGCAGCAAGGCCGTCAATGAACTGATCGGACAAAAGCTGTTCAACTGGGACAATCGACGTTTCCGACTCTGCCAGCCACCGATCGCGCGCCGCATAGGCAAGCCTCGTTGCCTCCACCTCGATGTGCAAATTATCGGCGCTCAGCGGATCGCCTTTGCGCTCGAACCGCTCCAGAATCTTCAAGATCATGAGCGCGATGATGCCTTGCCCGTTGGGCGGGCATTCGTGGACGGTCCATCCCCGGTAGGTCGCACTGATTGGTTTTACATATTCACCGGCGGCGGAGGCAAAGTCCTCCGCCGTATGCAAACCGCCCAGCGACTTCAGCTTGGCCAGCATGTCCTCGGCGACCGGGCCGCGATAGAACCCGTCACGGCCTGAGATCCCAATCGCTTCCAGCGTCTGCGCAAGCTCAGGCTGTCGTTGGACCGATCCGACAGCAGGAACCTGGTCGTCGGTCAAAAAGATGCGACGGGTCGACGGATCACGCAGCAGCAAGTCTCGCTGGTTTGAGATGTCGGCGGCCACCCTCGGGGTGATCCCATAGCCGTCCCGCGCCAGCGCGATTGCAGGAGCAAGTATCTCCGCGATCGGCATCCTGCCGTGGTCGGCGACGAGGCGTGTCCATGCATCCACCGCGCCCGGAATTGTCACGGCATGGGGCGATGACCGGTCGATGGCGGTAATGCCGTTATCCCTATACCATTCGTATTTCGCCGCAGCAGGCGTCCGTCCCGAGCCGTTATAGGCCACGACCTGGTCGCTGCCGTTTGCGGTCAGCAGTGCAAAGCAATCACCACCCACGCCGGTGGACCCAGCCTCCACCACACACTGGACGGCGCAGGCGCCGACGGCGGCATCAATGGCCTTGCCACCGCTCTTCAGTATCTCGATCGCAGTCGTGGTCGCTATCGGATGGGATGTCGCCGCCATCCCATCGCGCCCGACGGCGATCGATCTTCCGGGAGTTTCGAAATTGCGCATCGTCAATCTTTCCTCAGTACAATCCACTCGCCCTGGCCCAGGCATAGGTGTCGTCCAGCGCGCGGGTAGAGCGGTCGAACAATTCGTTGATCTGCGCCTCGGTGATGATCAGCGGCGGGCACAGCGAGTAGTTGTCGCCCAGCGCGCGGGTGATGACGCCGTGGGCCTGAGCTCTTCGCCCGGCGTGGATAGCAATGCCATGGGCTGGATTGAACGCCTCCTTCGTCTCCTTGTTGCGAACGAGCTCAAGCGTTCCGATCAGACCCCGGCCACGGGCATTGCCAACGAGCGGATGCTCGCTCAGATCATTCAGTCGGCGCTGAAACAGCGGCGCTACGTCCTGGACATGGCCGACTATGTCTCGCTCCTCGTATATATTGAGGGTTTCCAGCGCGACGGCCGTGGCGACCGGATGGCCGCTATAGGTGAAGCCGTGCCCGAAGGTCCCGATCTTCTCGCTTTCTGAAACGATCGCAGAATGGATCTTTTCATTGATCATCAGGGCTGAGATCGGCTGGTAAGCTGCCGAGAGCTGCTTTGCCATCACGATTATATCGGGTTGCAGCCCGAAGCTTTCGGAACCGAACATCGTCCCGAGCCTGCCGAAGCCGCAGATCACCTCGTCTGCGATTAGCAGCACGTCGTATTTCTTCAGGATTGCCTGAATTTTCTCGTAGTAGGTTGGCGGCGGGACGATGCAGCCGCCCGATGCCATAAGCGGTTCGGCAAAGAATGCACCGATCGTTTCCGGGCCTTCCGCAAGGATCAGTCCCTCGAGCGAATCCGCGCAACGTGTGGCAAATTCCTCTTCCGTCTCGCCCGGCTGACCGTAACGATAGAATTCCGGGCAATCCGTATGCAGCACGCGGGCGATCGGCAGATCGAAATCACGGTGATTGTTAGGGAGCCCCGTTAGGCTTGCGGAGGCGATGGTCACGCCGTGATAGGCACGCATACGCGAAATGATCTTTTTCTTTTCCGGCTTGCCGATCGCGTTGTGATAATACCAGACGAGTTTCATGGCCGTATCATTGGCCTCGGAACCCGAATTGGCGAAGAACACCTTCGACATCGGAACAGGCGAAAGCCGGATGAGCCTGTCGGCCAGCTCGATGGCCGTCTCGTGCGATTTGCCGCCGAAGCTGTGATAGAATGGCAATTCCTTCATCTGCCGGGTCGCGGCATCGACCAGCCGCTGTTCGCTGAAGCCGAGCGACGCGCAAAACAGCCCCCCAAGACCTTCGATATACTTATTGCCCTCGCTGTCGATGATATGGATCCCTTCCCCCCTTGCAATCACCAGCGGACCGTCCTTCAAATGTTGCGAGGCGTTGGTATAGGGGTGAAGAACGAAGGCAGCGTCCCGAGCTTCAAGGGAATTGAGAAGGATAGTCACAACGGCTCTCCAAATGAGGTGTGTTTCGATAGCGACGCTTGGCAAAGCTCCGCCGGTCAGCCGATGCGACCTTTTGGTGCACCGGCTGCCATTTTTGTCGGGGTGAGAATTTCAGCGCTCAATCAATCGAGATTTGTCTTGATCCATTTCTGCGCAAGCTTGTTGATCGTGCCGTCCGCCTTGGCCGCTTTGATCGCCGCGTCGAACATGGACTTCAGGACCGTATCGTCCTTGCGAAGTCCTGCCGCGATACCCTGCCCGAAGACCCCGCCTTTGAAGGTCGGACCGGCTATCGTGTAGTCTTTGAAATCATCCTTTCGAAGCGTTGCGTTCAGCGATGTCTTCTGCGCAACGACTGCGTCGATGCGGCCGGCCTGAAGATCCAGATCATGCTGCTCGACGGTTTTGTATTCTCTAGGATCGACGACGCCCTTGAAGTAGGTGTCGAGGAACGTTGCGTTCGCCGTCGATACCTGGGCGCCGACCGTCTTGCCCTTGAGGGCGTCTCTGATCGGCTGCAATTCCTGCTCGACCTTCGCTTTGTCTCCGGCAAGATCGACCGTGGTCCCGGTGCCTGGCAGCTTTGCAAGCGGACCGGTCTTGTCGACCATGAAGGCAGCAGCAGTCGGGGCATAGGGCTCGCTGAACGAAATGACGGCAAGACGCTTCTCGGTAACGATCATCGAGGCCATGATGGCGTCGAACTTTTTCGCATTGAGCGACGGAATGAGGCCGTCCCAATCCTGGGCGACGATCGTGCACTTGATCTTCATGCGAGCGCAGAGGTCGTTGGCAAGATCGATCTCGAACCCGGCAAGCTTGCCATCAGGTCCGGTGAAGTTCCATGGTTCGTACGCGCCTTCGGTCGCAATCGTGATTTCGGTTGGCTTTGTCTCTGCGGCGGCGGCGCCAGCGAAGGCGACACCCAGCAAGACGGACGTCAGCAAGAGTTTTGATAGTTGCATGTTGCATTCCCCTTTTTGTTACCCCTGTCCTTTTGCGGACAGTACGGTTGCAGCCTTCGCAACGCCTAGCCTCAGCCGCTAGGCCGCGCGAATCTTGATTGCCTCTGCCGCCAAGCAGAGGAGTTCGAATAAAACCTGCGCCGCGATTTGCGCCGTGTTCGTTGTCGGATCGTATTGTGGGGCGACCTCGACGACGTCGCCGCCAACGATGTTCAATCCCGCAAGACCTCGCAGGATGCCCAGCGCCTGGGCGGAGGTCAGCCCGCCGACCTCAGGCGTCCCCGTACCGGGCGCAAACGCTGGATCGAGAGAGTCGACATCGAAGCTGACATAGGTCGGACCGGAGCCGACGATCTCTCTCGCCCTTGCGATGACCGCCCCTATGCCGATATCGCCGACCTCTTCCGCATGTATGACGGTCATGCCCGACGCATACGAGAACTCCCACAGATATTCCGAATTTCCTCGAATGCCGATCTGAACCGTCCGCCGCGGATCCAGCACGCCGTCAAGCACGGCCTGACGGAAGGGGCCGCCATGATGGAATTTGCACCCCTCGAAGGAGCCGCCCGTGTCGCAATGCGCATCGATATGGATCATCCCTACCGATCGATCTTTGCCGACGGCCCGCAGAATGGGAAGACCGATCGAGTGGTCGCCGCCGACCGCCAAAGGCACAACGCCCGCCTTGACCACCCCGAGGACAAATCGCTCGATATCCTCATGGGATGCGGCGAGATCAAAGCGGCTCCTGAACGGAACATCGCCGACATCGGCGACCCGTGCGTGAGCGGTCGGAACGGCGCGCAACACATGCTCATAAGGACCGACCCGATCGACATTGCGAACGGCACGAGGCCCGAACCGCGCACCTGATCGGTTCGTCACGCCAAGGTCCATTGGTATCCCGAAAAGCGCGATGTCGATGCCAGTAAAATCCGGCGACGCATCAGGACGATAAGGAGCCTTCAAAAGCGTTGGTATGCCGCAATAAGGAGCCTGACGGCTGTCGCCATCCCCAAAGACCAGCTCGGCAACTTTTCGAAACTCCGGATCGAACATGTCGCCGCCTGAAGCATTCGAAAAGCGCTCCCGCAATTCTTCCAGGCTTAGAATCTCTGGCATCGGGCCTCCATTTGTCCTGCACCCACATTTGAAGCCGCTTCCAAAATGCAGATGAAAGGCCATTGCTTGTTGTGGTCAACATTGTATACATAATCGTATTCTGCTTGATCAAGCAAGAGGGAAAAAGTTATGGTGCCACCGACAGGACCCGCTGAACGGGCGCAGACATGGAAAGGGAATTGATTGGCATCGACCAAAACGGAACAGCGAGGCTCTTTGCGTGAGAGCACATACTCGCAGCTGAAGGACCTTATCCTCAGCGGCCAGCTACGCCCCTCGGAGCGCCTGTCGGAAAACACGCTTGCGAAGCGCTTCGGCGTCAGCCGGACGCCGTTGCGCGAAGCGTTGATGAAGCTTGAAGAGGAAGGGTTGATCGTCGGACAACGAAACTTCGGATACACGGTCACCGATCTGGACGTCACTAAATTCTGCAATTTGCTGGTTGTTCGCGAAGCACTCGATGTCTGCGCTGCGCAACTCGCCTGCGAGATGGCAACCGAAGAAGACCTTGACCGGCTTCGAGGCGTAATCGCCCAGATGATCGAGCTCAAGGAGACGACCAATGGGGCGCCGTCCGACGCCGCCCGTCTCGATCTTGGATTGTACATCCACCGAGTCATTGTGGAATCGACTCGGAACGAGGCTCTCGTAAGGGTAACCGACCAAGTCTACCAGCAGCTTCGTTTGGCCCTGTGGCTCGAGGTTCTCTGGGTCGATCTGGAGCACACGGATCTCGATGAGCATCGGGCAATTGCAGACGCCATCTGCGCACGCGACCGCGAGGCCGCCGCAAATGCAGCGCGCGCGCATGTGCAAAGCTCGCTCAAGAACATGTCGAAGCTCCAGCGCATCTGGGCGCATCGGCGGACTGTCGACTGAGCCAAAGCCAAGCTTTCACAAAGAGGTTCACGCATGGAGCTTATCGATAGTTATCTGACACTTGTCGGCGTCGGACAGACAGGCTGGGGTCCCCTCCTTCTGACGGCTGCCGCCATGACAATTGGCGTTTCCGTGTGTGGCTTTCTGGCTGGAACGGTCATCGGCTCTGTTGTTACCTTCATGCAGCTGTCGCCGCATATGGCCGTTCGCTGGTTTGCCGACTGCTACACCACAATCCTCCGCGGCGTCCCGGACCTGCTGATCATCTATCTTTTCTATTTTGGCGGAAGCTCGCTGCTCGGATCTGTCGGCGGCCTGTTCGGCTACCATGGTTTCATCGGAATGCCCGCTTTCCTAACCGGAACTCTGGCACTTGGCGTCGTCTCGGCTGCCTACCAGGCCGAGGTCTTTCGTGGCGCCTTCAGATCGGTTGCGCGTGGCGAAATCGAAGCGGCCAGCGCCGTTGGCATGCGGCCGTGGCCCAAGTTCAGGCGCATTATCGCACCTCTCGTGCTTCGCTATGCCATTCCGGGACTTGGAAACACCTGGCAACTCGTCCTGAAGGAATCGGCATTGATCTCCGTCACCGGACTTGTCGAACTCCTCCGGCAATCGCAAATCGCCGCCGGGTCCACACGCCGCCCGTTTGAATTCTATCTGACGGCAGTCATTCTCTATCTCGTCATCACCTGGGTCTCCTCGATCCTGTTCAGGAGAATGGAAGCGCGAACAACTCAAGGGATAAGGAGGGCCTTGTGATGGATATTGGCTTCATGAGGGAAACGTTCTTCACTCTTCTGAACGGTTTGCCGCTGACCATCGAGCTTGCAGTCACATCCATTCTGGCGGGGAGCGTCCTCGCGCTTGTCATCGCGCTCGTTGCGGTGATGGGCGGCACGATCGGCCGAACCTTAACCCGCGCTTATGTCTTCGTGTTCAGAGGTTCACCTCTCCTTGTCCAAATGTTCCTGATGTACTATGGCCTCGGTCAATTCCGACATGGACTGCAGGATCTTGGCGTCTGGTGGTTTTTCCGTGAACCTTATTGGTGCGCCGTGCTGGCGTTGACGCTGAACACAGCCGCCTACTGCAGCGAGATCTTTCGAGGTGGCCTGCAGGCCGTTTCCATGCAACAGGTTGAGGCGGCGCGCGCCTGCGGCATGTCAGGTATCCTGTTGTTCAGGCGCATCATTCTTCCGATTGCCATCAGGCACGCATTGCCTGCCTATGGCAATGAGATCATCTTGATGGTCAAGGCAACGGCGCTTGCTTCTGTGATCACCATCATGGAAGTCACAGGTCTTGCAGGAAAATTGATCGCGGACAGCTTTCGGGCTTTCGAAATCTTCATCGTCGCAGGAGCGATTTACCTTGCGATCAATTTCGCCGTCACGCGCATGCTCATGGTGGTCGAATTTTGGCTTTCACCACACATGCGCATGCCACCCAATCCTACCACTTAACCGGAGTACGCATGTCCATCAGGGGAACAGTCTTGGCCAGCAATAACATACAAAAGAGCGCTGCCGTTTCGGTCAAGGATCTCAGAAAGTGCTTCGGCCCGCTGGAGGTTCTCAAAGGCGTTTCGCTAGAGGCCAACGAAGGCGACGTCATATCGATCTTGGGCTCTTCCGGCTCGGGAAAGTCGACGATGCTTCGATGCATCAATATGCTTGAAGTGCCAGACAGTGGCGAGATACGCATCGGCGGCGAGATGTTCTCCCTGAAAAAAGGACGCCACAGGACCGAGCCTGCCGATCGCAGGCAGGTCGATCGGCTGCGCGAACACATCGGCATGGTGTTTCAGAGCTTTAATCTTTGGTCGCATATGACCATTTTGGAAAATGTAATCGAAGCGCCGGTGCATGTGCAGAAACGCAACCGCGCCGAATGCGTCGCGGAAGCAGAAGCGCTGCTTGAACGAGTTGGAATCGCCGACAAGCGAAATTTCTATCCAGCGCATCTATCTGGAGGTCAGCAGCAACGCGCGGCGATTGCTCGTGCTCTCGCGCAGCGGCCGAAGGTTATGCTTTTCGACGAGCCGACTTCAGCGCTTGATCCCGAACTTGTTGGCGAAGTGCTTAAAGTCATGCGCTCGCTTGCCGAGGAGGGACGAACCATGCTGGTCGTAACGCATGAGATGGCGTTCGCGCGCGACGTTTCCAATAAGATCGTGTTTCTCCACAAGGGTGTTATCGAAGAGACGGGCGAGCCGGCGGAACTTTTCAAACATCCAAAATCCGAGCGTTTTCGCCAATTCCTCGCACACGAGCGACACTGAGAAGCGGACAGGTGTGATTTCCACGAAGAACTGGCTCGACTCGGTTCTGTCTTCCAGGACACGCCGCTTCCTATCTCCTTGGGCGTGATCCGTTCAATTTCCGAGAACCTGAAAGAGGAGCCTGCTGTATCAATGTCGAAGAAGGCATAGATTTTATCACCGAATGGGCTGTTTTTGGTGCCGCAACAAGAATGCATAGTGATGCGCTCAACCATCATTCTCGACGAGGCCCTCATGGACAGGGCTAGATCGTTGACAGGCACCAAGGAAACCGCAGCACTCATCCGCCAGGCGTTGGAGACGCTGGTTCGCGTGGAGTCCGACGATGTCAGACTGACTGCCACGTCTTGCCCGGTGGGACGTCGATTGAATTAAGATGAAGGTCAGGGCGACACGGTCGAACACCCGTTCGGCACCATCAAAATACATGTCAGCCGGCAATTGCCACCAGCCGGATGATTTCGGTCTGTTTGCGTACACTCACGCCCGCTTTTCAACGAGCTCCAGCACCGGCGCGCCGATCAGCGGAGCAAGCCGCTGTTGTATCGCTACGACGTTGGCGAGTGGCCGCCACTGGGCCGATCGAGGGAAGGAATGAGGTCGCAGGGTATTCCTTGAGGACGGACGCGCGGCAGATGCTTGTCGGGCTTCACTATGATTGCCGCGGTCGGATCAGCGCCGCCACGGCAATGATCGTGGCGATGACGCCGCCCGTGGCGCAAAGCCAAAATGCGAGACGAACGCCGCTCGCCAGATCGCCGGCCGACACTTCGCCCTCTGCGAAACCGGCATGAGCATTGGCAAAGCCAACGAGGACGGCGAGGCCAACGGCGTTACCTATGTTCATCGTTGTCGATGCCATCCCAGATGCAACGCCCTGTTCGCTATCCGGTACTCCGGAACCTGCGATAATCCACATTGCGGTCCACACGATGCCCTGACCAACTCCGGAAACCAGCAGACCGGGAACGATGGCTGCGTAGCTGCTTTCGGGCCATGCCCCGGCCACCATGATGACGGTGCCCGCCGCCCCCATCAGCATTCCCGCGATCAATGTCGATCGTGCCGAAAAGCGTGACGCATAACGCTCGCCGATTTGAGTGCCGGCGGCAATGGCAAGCGAGGGAACCAGAAAGGCGAGGCCCGTCTGCGAGGCTGTGAAGTGGTGGATATCCTGAAACAGCACGGTCAAAAAATACGGCAAGGCTCCAAATGTACCCATGTAGAGAAAGGTGATGGCCATGCTCGTCACGAGCATGCGATTGCCAAACAGTCTGAGAGGCATCAATGGATCGCTGCTTTGCGACTCGATGATCATGAATGCCAGCAGCAGAAGCGCCGATAGACCGAAGGCGGAAAGGATCGGCGCGGCACTCCACCCGAACACCGGTCCCTGGACGAGCGCGAACACCAACAGGGTGGCGCCCTCGGTAACCGTCAGCGCTCCCGGCAGGTCGAAGGCGCGGCCATGAGACCGGCGAGAATCCTGCGGGATGACCAAAAACGCTGCGATTATTGCAAGCGCGGCGAGGAAGACATTGACGAAAAACACCGACGGCCAGCCGAAAGCGCTTGTTAGAAAGCCGCCCGCGAGCGATCCGATCGTAAGACCGCTGGCGCCGGCCCCTCCCCAGACCGCCAGAGCCCGGTTGCGCGCCGCCCCCTCCTGGAACAGCCGGTTGACGAGGGAGAGCGTGGCGGGAAAGAGAAAGGCGCCGCCGATCCCTTGGACGGCTCGTGCCGCAATGATGATCGCGGGTTCCCATGCCAATCCCCCTACCAATGAGGATGCCGCATAAAGCCCGAGCGCCGTGATGAACAAGCGGCGTTGGCCGATAAGGTCCGCCGCACGCCCGCCGAATAGCAAGAAGCCGCCGCAAAACACCGTGTAGGCGCTGACGACCCATTGCAGCGTCTGACCTGAGAAGCTGAGGCCCTCGCCGATTTTAGGCAAGGCTACGAAGACGATGTTGATATCGAGCGAGATGATCAGCTGCGCGAATGCGAGGAGTGCGAGCGCAGCCGTGCGGTTGAAATTTGTCGGGCGGGCTTCGAGCGACGGTCTTTCTGCAATGTGGTCCATCTATCTCTCCGTCAATTCTTTGTCGATCGACAAATAATGTGAAGCTTGCACAGCCGAGTCAAGACGATTATTTGTTGAATAACAAAGATTGGAACGGAGCATGGCAGGAAGGCCGCGGGAATTTGATCGTGATGAGGCGCTGGCCAAAGCCCGCGACCTCTTCTGGGAGCGAGGCTACGAAGGTGTCTCGATGGCCGACCTCGTCGATGCCTTGGGTATCGCGTCGGCGCGCATCTATGCCGCTTTCACATCGAAAGAGGCGCTGTTCCAGGAAGCGGTCATGCTATACGCTTCTGGCGAAGGCGGATTTGCAACTCGTGCCTTGACTGAAGAATCGAACATTCTCGATGTCTTCGAGCGGCTTCTGCGGGATGCGGTCCTGCTCTACACGCGTCCAAATCGCCCACGCGGCTGCATGATTGTGATGGCGGCGACCAATTACACCATCAATAGCAAGACCGTCCGTACGCGGCTTGGCCGTTATCGGCGGGACCGCGCTTCTTCCTTGCACGAGCGGCTGAGAAAGGCGTTGGAGACCGGCGAGTTGAAACCTGACGCGGACCCACGCGCGCTCGCGGAATTCTACGCCGCCTTTCTCCACGGCTTGTCGGTACAAGCCGCCGACGGCGTGCCAAGAGACATTCTGCTGTCTACATTGTCTCACGCGCTGTTGCCGTTGAAGAGCGCCATGACTACGAAGGCCGGCTCTCTCTGAACAGATCGCAGCCGACATTGCACATTCCCGGTGGTGAAAGCTTCAATCCATAGGGAAGGAATTCGTTTCAGCTGCGCTGCCCTTGCGAAACTGGCTCGGTAGAGCACCGATGATACGCTTGAAGGCACGGCTGAACGATGCTTCGGCGCCGTAGCCCAATTTCTATGCGACCACGGATACGCTTAGAGATTGGGCAGCCATTGACGAGCCTGATGCGGCGTGGCGCCTCGATGGTCACTGGTGAGGGCCGGCCCGGGATCTAGTTCAGGCGGTGACGGAACATCCAGGCAGCAACCGGCATCGTGGCGGCGGCAATGGCGACCAATGCCAGCATGTCAGGAAGCAGCGTGCCGAGACCGGCACCTTCGAGATAGACGCTGCGTGTAATGCGGATTGCATATTTCAGCGGGTTGATCATCGTCGCATATTGGAGAACCTTCGGCATGTTGTCGGTCGGCGACATCAGTCCCGACAGCAGCATGAACGGCATCAGGAAGACGAAACCGAGAATCATCGCCTGCTGCATGTTGGCGGCAATCGACGACAGGAACAGGCCGAAACCGATGGCCGCGGCCAAGAAGAGGCTGAGCCCGAGATAGAGCGTCAGGAAAGAGCCGGCGAACGGGATACGGAACCAGAACAAGGCCACTAGCAGGATCGTCGATGCCTGAGTGATGCCGACGATCATCGAGGGGACGGCCTTGCCGATCATGATCTCGGTCGGCGTGAACGGTGCCACCAGCAATTGGTCGAAGGTTCCCTCCTCGCGTTCGCGCGCGACGGACATGGCGGTCAGCATCATCGTCATCAGCATGGTGATTGTTCCGATGAGCGAAGGGACCATGCTCCAGCGCGTTTCAAGCTGCGGATTGTACCAGGCGCGCGTCGTCACCTGCACGGCGTTGCTGGAACTTCCCTTCCCTGCAAGCCAGTCAGAAGTAAAGCCGCTGACGATGGTGTTGGCATAGCCTTGCGCGATGCCGCTCGTGTTGGAATTCCTGCCGTCGGCGATGACCTGTACCGTGCCGGAGGCGCCTGCTTCCAATTGTCTCTCGAAATCGTGCTCGATGACAATGATCAGGACGGCCTGCTTGGCATCGAGAAGTCTTATGGCCTGGCCCGTCTGCGTCAGCGTCGCTACCCGCTCGAAGATGCCCGATCCCTCCAGTTTTGCGACCAGGTTTCTCGACGTTGTCGTCCTGTCCTGATCGACGAGCGCATAGGGGACCAAGTTGAGGTCGTAGGTAGCGGCATAGCCGAAGATCAGGCACTGGAGGATGGGCGGTACGACAAGGCTCGCCCGGCTTCTTGGGTCCTTCAGGATAACGAGGAGTTCCTTGCGGATGAGGGTTACGATGCGCAGAAGCGATGCGATCAACATGGCTATGCGATCCTTTTGCGGGTCATTCGCACGGCAAGCGCCAGAAGCGCCGCGGCCATGGCCGCCAGCACGGCTGCATTGGGCAGAATGACGCTCCAGATATTGCCAGCGAGAAACAGGGTCTGCAGGAGGGTGACGAAATACCGCCCTGGGAAGATATAGGTGATGATTTGAACGGCCCAGGGCATGCTCCGCGGATCGAACATGAAACCCGAGAGCATCATCGCCGGCAGGAAGGTGACGAGAACGGTAACCTGGCTTGCGATGAACTGGTTCTTCGTGACGGAGGATATGGCGAGGCCAAGACCGAGCGCCACCAGAAGATAGAGCATGGATACGAAGGTGAGGATCAGCAGCGATCCCCGAAGCGGCACGCCGAAGAGCAGCCGGCTGCCGACGACGCAGAGCGCAAGCCCGGCAAGCCCGAGAAGAAAATAGGGAACGGTCTTGCCGAGCAGGATTTCGCTCGAGCGGACGGGCGTGACGAACAGCGCCTCGAAAGTGCCGCGTTCCCATTCCCGCGCCATGACGAGCGCGGTCAGGAGCGCGCCGATCAGAGTCATGACGAGGACGACGAGGCCCGGGACAAGGAAATAGCTGCTGTCATTGGCTTCGTTGAACCAAAGCCGGGATTCGATGGCTACACTGCTGCCGGCGGGCGCCGCTCCGCGGGATGCTTCCTTTGCGGCCCAGACGCCAACCGCCGCCTCGGCGTAAGTCAGCGAAATACGCGCCGTGTTGGCATCGCTGCCGTTGACGACAACCTGCACTTCACCGTTGCCTAAAGCCATTTCGCGCGCGAAATCCGAAGGAATGCGCAGGATTGCCCTGGCCTTGGATGACCGGAGCATTCTCTCCGCTTCCGCCATCGTCGTCACCGGTTTCGGCGAAAAGTAGCTGGAGAGCTCGAAGGCCGATGCGAGCCCGCGCGCCTCGGCTGAATTCTCTTCCATGACGATGGCAACGGGAACGTTTTTCACGTCCAGATTGATGCCGTATCCGAACAGAATCAGCAGCGCCACCGGCATGACGATCCCGATCGCGATGCTGCTCGGGTCGCGCAGAAGCTGCCAGGTCTCTTTGCGGATCAATGCACGGATGCGTCGTAACGCTGTGTGCAATCCACGTCCGGGGGAGCTGTCGACGGGTTCGTTCATGCCGCTCTCTCCGCCTGTCTGTGGCGCTCCTTCTCGACAATCGCGATGAACGCCTCCTCCATCGTCGCCGCCGCCTCGCCGTCCATCCCGGCATGGGCGCGGATTTCGACCGGTGTTCCCTCCGCCAGGCTCCTGCCGGCATCGAGAATGATGATCCGGTCGCAATATTCGGCCTCTTCCATGAAATGCGTCGTCACGATGACGGTCACACCCTGTTCGGACAACGCAGTGATCCGTCCCCAGAACTGCCGCCTTGCCAATGGGTCGGCGCCGCTGGTCGCTTCGTCCAGGAAGAGAATGTCAGGCTCATGCAGCAGCGCGGCGGCAAGCGCCAGCCGCTGCTTGAAGCCACCGGGAAGCTGCCCGCTCGGCAGTCTTGAAAACTGATCCAGCTCGAACTGGTTCTTCAAAGCGGCGATCCTGTCCTTCCGATGCCGGCCGCGCAACCCGTAGGCGCTTGCGAAGAACTCCAGATTCTCGTCGACGCTGAGCTGACCGTAGAGCGAAAACTTCTGCGCGACATAGCCCAGCCGCTCCCGGGCCTTCGCGCCTGCCTTCAGCAGGTCGGCGCCGGCGACCATCAATGTGCCGCCGCTTGCGGGAAGCAGGCCGCACAGCATGCGGAAGGTCGTGCTTTTTCCCGCCCCATTCGGGCCGAGCAGACCATAGACCTCGCCCTTGCGGACACTGAAGCTGATATGGTCTACGGCCGTGAAATCTCCGAACGTGCGAACGAGGTCGCGGACCTGCACGACCGTTTCGCCGCCATTGCGATCCGCCGACGGCTGTCCGGTCTGCGTTCTGCGCTCGGCGTCTCCGGCAACGGCAGCGAACAGCATCATGAAGGCATCTTCGAACCGGGCAGCCACGCTTTCCGCCTCAAGCGTGGTACCATCTACCTGCAACGGTTCGTCCTTCTGATCCGCGTTGCGCACAATTCGGACGCGGCCAGCCTCAGGGACGGCATCGACAACGCCTGACAGTGCGAACAGACGTGCCTGCAGGGATCGTGCCTGCATGCCCTCCGGTGTGCGGACCATGAAACAGCGGCCCTGCGCCTTTTTCGTTATTTCGGCAGGCGGTCCTTGAGCAAGGACCTTTCCCGCATGCATGAGCACAGCATGTTCGCAGCGTTCGGCCTCGTCGAGATAGGACGTCGCGACGATGACGGAAAGCCCATCCTCCCTGACGAGCTTGAAGACGATGTCCCAGAGTTCGCGCCGAGACAACGGATCGACGCCGACGGTGGGCTCATCGAGCAGCAGCAGTTCGGGCGCCCGTACCAGAGTACAGGCAAGGCCAAGCTTCTGCTTCATGCCACCCGACAATTTTCCGGCCGGCCTTTCCTTGAAACGGCCGAGCTGGGTCATCTCGAAGAGGCGTGGATAGGTTTCATCGCGCCTGGATTGCGCCACGCCGTGTAGATCCGCATAGAGATCGAGGTTCTCCTGAACGCTCAGATCTTCATAAAGACCGAACTTCTGCGGCATGTAGCCGATGCGGTCCTGGACGTGCTGCGGCTCTTTGCCGACATCGACGCCGATCACCTGCAAACTGCCGCTGTCCGGCGCGATCAGGCCGCATGCCAGACGCAGCAATGTCGTCTTGCCTGCGCCGTCCGGGCCGACGAGTGCCGTCAGAGCGCCTTTCCGGACGTCGAGGGAAACATCGGCGAGCGCCTCCACCGTTTCACCGGTATCGCGGCGAAACGTCTTGCGGATATTGCCTGCCATCACCGAAAGATCGCCGCTCATGACATCCTCGTCCTATTGCCGCTGCGCGGTTGGAGGAGCCGTCCGTTCGTCCGGAAGCGGCCTGACGGTTGCCGGCATACCCAGCCGCAGCACGTTTTCCGGATCGTCAACGAACACCCTGACTTCATAGATGAGGCTTGTGCGCAACTCCTCCGTTTCGACCGATTTCGGCGTGAACTCGGCAACGGAAGAAATGAAACCGATCCATCCCTGGAGTGTGCGTCCCGGCAGCGAATCCACGGTGACCGAAGCTTTCATGCCGGGACGTAGCATTCCAAGCTGTGTTTCCGAAACATAGGCACGCACCCATTTCGGACTGATGGTCGCAAGCGAGAAGGCCGCGCGCGTGGGGGAAGCCATTTCGCCGGGCTCGATAAGCCTGGACTGCACGATCGCATCGACGGGGGCCTTCAGTTCCGCGTCCGCAAGCTGTTGGTGCAGAAGCGCGACATTGGCTTGCGCCGCCTGCAACTGCGCTTGCGCCTGCTCGATATCTTCTGCGCGCGAACCCACGACGAGCAGATCGAGCGCTTTCTGATTTGCGATGACCTTGGCGTCTGCGACGGCAGATGCCGAACGGGCTTCATCCAGGGCCTGCTGGCTGACGACGGCCTTGGGGGCAAGCGTTTCCTGTCGTGCCAACTGGGCGCGGGCATTGACAGCCTCCGCCTTGGCAGATTCCAAATTGGCGCGCGACTGGGCGATTTCCTCCGGACGGCTGCCGTTCTTGAGGCGGGCGAGATTGGCGCTCTGGCCTGCCGCCTGTGCCTCGGCCTGCGCAACCTGAGGCAAGAGCCGGCTCGTATCCAATCGGCCGAGGACCTGCCCTTTCTTGACTTGTTCGCCCTCTTCGGCAAGGACTTCAGCCACACGTTCGCTGCCGTTGAAGGCGACGGTAAGCTGCCTGAAATCGATATTTCCGTAGAGGACGAGTTCCTTCGAACCGCTGTCGCGATGAAAATACCACCAGGCGCCGCCTGCCACGGCGAACAAGAGGACCAGGATGACGATGATGCGCTGCATGCCTTGTTTGAACTCCAAACGAAAAGCCGGCTCTGATGAAACGAACGATAACCGAGATCGATCCGAGGGCGATCATAATACTTGTCAAATTCAAATTTCAAATTAATATTTGAATTAATGAAAGGCCGAGCAATGGTCAGAGGCAACAGACGATCGACGCGGTCCCGGGATCGGCAGGACGGCGCGGCCACGCGCATGAGCCTGCTCGAAGCCGGCGGCGCCGTTTTCGCCGAATTCGGCTTCGACCGCGCGACCGCCAAAGAAATCGCCTTGCGCGCAGGCGCGAATGCGGCGGCGGTCAACTACCACTTCGGCGGCGTCGAGGCTCTATACGAAGACGTTCTTGCAGAAGCCCATCATCGCCTGATGAGCTACGACGTACTTGCCCGCACGGTCGCTGCGGATATCGATCCGAGGGAGAAGCTGCGCCTGTTCATCGCGCTGCTGGTCAAGGTCGTGCGGACAGGCAACGAGAATTCTTGGCCGGCCAAGGTGATCGTTCGTGAACTGATCGCGCCGACACCTCATATCGACAAGCTTCGCCGCGAGGAGATAGAGCCGAAGAAGGCATTGCTGTTTGGTGTCATCGCGCAGATCATCGGCGTGACACCGGACAATCCGCTGGTCGCCCAGGCCGCGCTTTCGACTATGGCGCCCTGTTTCATGCTGCTGGTGGCTGAAAAGCGTGTATCCGAGATCATCCCGGCGCTTGGACGGGAAACGACGACGGATGAGGAGCTGGCAGATCGGTTGTTCCGCTTCACGCTTGGCGGCCTCATCCAGCTTTCCGCATCGGAGCAGACGGCGCCAGCACCGACACATTCGGATTGACCAGAGCGTCTTCGCGATTCGAAGAAAGGCGGAAAGGCTCTAAATCAGCTGAAGCTTCGGCACATCACGAATCATTTCGTCGCTCCGGCTGTGAGCCCTGTGATGAGTTTCCGCTGAAAGAACATATAGGCGAGGATGAGTGGGCCGATGACGATGACGGCGCCTGCCGTCAGTACAGGGGTATTGACTGTATAGCGCCCCTGGAAAAACAGCATCCCGATCGGCAATGTGCGGTAGTTGTCGTCGTTGACAAGGACAAGCGGAATAAGAAACTCGTTCCATGTCCAGATAAATAGGAACAATGCCAGCGTGGACATTGCCGGTAATGTCAGAGGTACAATGACCTTGAATAAAATATGGCGTCTCGATGCCCCATCCAGAACCGCCGCCTCCACGATTTCCGATGGCAGCTGCTGCATCGCGCTTGCCATGAACATGGTCGCGAAAGGCATCGACATGGCAATCTGCGGAAGGATCAGCGCCGCGTAGGTATTGATAAGCCCGACATGGCGCATTTCATAATAGAGCGGAATGATGAAGGCTTCGGTCGGCACCATCATGCCGACGGTCAAAAGGGCAAAGATGGTGCGTCTGAACGGGAAGCTCAGGAACGCAAAGCCGAAGCCCATCAACGTTCCAAGTATGATGCTGACCACTATGACAGGAAACACGACAAGAACGGAATTCAGGAAATAGACGTTAAACCGGCCGTCGATCCATGCATTCGCGTAG
>NZ_JAUQTZ010000260.1:0-3075 GCF_059803845.1 Rhizobium sp. UFLA01-1127
GGAACGGCAAAGCACATGCGCAGGAAGTTCGATGCGTAGTCGAGATCGTTCTTCGGATAAACGAAGGGCTGGCCGATATAGTACTTGTAGGCCATGGCGGCAAGCGTCGGCATCTTTGCGATCATGCGCAGGCTTGCGACCATGCGCTGGTGCGGATCGGTGATGTCGGTCGAGTCATGATAGAAGGCCGAGAGCGCCCCGACGCAGCCGCACATGACGGCCATCGGATGCGCGTCACGGCGGAAACCCGTGAAGAAGCGCGACATCTGCTCGTGCACCATGGTATGGTGGGTCACGCGGTAATCGAAGTCCTTCTTCTGCGCTGCCGTCGGCAGTTCGCCGTAGAGAAGGAGATAGCATACTTCGAGGAAATCGCCGTGTTCGGCCAGCTGATCGATCGGATAGCCGCGATGCAGCAGAACGCCTTCGTCGCCATCAATATAGGTGATGCTGGACTCGCACGATGCGGTCGAGGTGAAACCAGGATCGTAAGTGAAAGTGGAGGTGTTCTTGTAAAGGGCACCAATATCAATGACACTCGGGCCGATGGTTCCGGTCTTGACCGGCAGGTCCACCGTCTTTTCACCCCAAGTTAGTTTCGCGCTTTGTTCCGTCATGCTGATCCTCCAAGATTTGGCGGGATTGACGCCATAAAAAGCGCCAAAAGGTTAAGCGACTACCGACTAGCTATATGATCCAGAGCCTAATGCCAAGTTATCCTAGTGCCGAATTGTGCATTGCGGTATCAACTTTTGGGCACTGCGGTAGCGGTGGGCATCAGGGATGCGCCGGAAAATCGGTCCAATTCAGCTCGAGCATTCCGATTTCGGTTGAAATCACTGGATGGCGACGGCAAAAATCGCGTGAAAGCTGTGGTTTTGCGTTGGGGGCGGCAGTGAGTGCCTAATTTCGAGGCATCCGAAAAGCAGGACGAGGGCCTGGACGTTGCTGTGCCTTCGCAGCCTCGCCCTGCCATTGCCGCGATCGCCTTCCGGACCAAGGCAAGACAATCGGAACGGACGCAAAATCAGGCGCCGCTGACATCGCGCCTGCTTCTTGCCTTGCATCGTCTTCAGCTCGGTATACTGAAGCTGATCGAGGAAGAGGCAGCTTATGGCCGCGCCATCCTGCTTGCGCCCATCTACATGGGCGTCGGTGCGATATTCTGGTTTGAGGCTGGCAGCGATCCGCCGCCCCAGGGCGTTCTGGCAGGTCTGCTGGTTTTCACCGTTGCCTTTGCGCTCATGCGGGAGGCGGGCAAGCTATTTCGCCATCTGCTTTTCACCGGCATGCTCCTTTGTTTGGGAATGACGCTGGCGCAATGGGAAAGCTGGCGGGTCTCGACCACCATGCTCGATTCGGCCGTGACGACCACCGTTACCGGCCAAGTCGAGCGGCGGGAGTCCTATGAAAATGGCCGCTGGCGTTATGTCGTTCGTGTCGAGGCAACGGAAAAGCCGGCCATTCGGCGCACGCCGGAGCGAGTGACGATCTTCGTGCGCAAGCAGGATGAGCCGTTCGAACTCGGCGATCGGATCCAGGGCAGGGCGCGTCTGACACCCCCGGCCGGACCCGCCTTGCCCGGCCTCAACGATTTCGCCTTCAGTTCCTATTTCAACGGTATAGGCGCGAACGGCTTTGCCTATGGTACGCCGAAATTGCTGTCTCCGGCCGGCGACAATGCTCCAGGCTTATGGATCGACAAGGCCGATATCTGGCTTGCC
This sequence comes from Rhizobium sp. UFLA01-1127, assembly GCF_059803845.1. NCBI lineage: Bacteria > Pseudomonadati > Pseudomonadota > Alphaproteobacteria > Hyphomicrobiales > Rhizobiaceae > Rhizobium > Rhizobium sp. UFLA01-1127. The sequence continues at coordinate 1,725 of NZ_JAUQTZ010000260.1, forward strand.
GGGCTGCGCAACAATATAGGCGACAGGATAAGGCAGACGCTGCCGGGCGATACCGGCGCCTTTGCTGCGGCGCTTGTCACCGATGAGAGACGGGCGATCTCCAAGGATACGACCGAGGCGCTGAGAATTGCCGGCCTGACCCACATCATTGCGATTTCGGGCCTGAACATGGCGCTGTCTGCCGGCATTTTCTATGTCGGCCTGCGCTACTTGTTCAGCCTGTTTCCGGGCGTCGTACAGGCTTGGCCGACCAAGAAGTTCGCGGCCTTCGGAGCGCTTCTGACGGTAACGGCTTATTACTTGGTCTCCGGCTTTGGCGTCTCCGCCGAGCGTGCTTTCATCATGATGGCCATCATGCTGGTGGCCGTACTCTTCGATCGGCCATCGCTCAGTCTGCGCAATGTCGCGCTGTCGGCGATCGTCATTCTGGTTCTATCGCCATCGCAGGTGCTCGGCCCGAGCTTCCAGATGTCCTATGCCGCGACGCTGGCGCTGGTATCGGGCTATTCGCTGTGGAAGCGGCGGCGGCATCGTGAAAGCGTCCTGTCGCGGTTCCGTCTGTTCAGTCCGCTACTATTCGTCACGCGTTTCTTCGGGGGCGTGATATCGACCTCGTTTATCGGCGGTGCGTCGACCGCAATTTTCTCGATCGAACATTTTCACCGGTTGGCGACATACGGTCTTGCCGCCAATCTTGCGGCCATGCCGGTCGTTTCCTTCATCGTCATGCCATTCGGCATGGCGGCGATGCTGCTCATGCCTCTCGGTCTCGACGGACCTTTCTGGAAAGTCACCGGCGAGGGACTGGAACTCGTCATCATGATTGCGAAAACCGTAGCCGGCTGGGGCGGCGACATTACCTTTGGCCGCCAACCCGACTGGCTGATGCCGACATTCATTATCGGCTTCCTGATCATGAGCATATTGCGAACACGGCTTCGGCACATGGGCCTGCTATTGCTGCTCTCGTCGATAGGCGTGGCAGCGTTCGGCTCGGGCAAGCCTAAGCCGGACCTGATGATTTCCGAAGATGGCGTGCTGGTTGCGCTGCGGCAGGATGAGATACTTGCAACCAATCGCGAGAGGCCGCAGGCCTTTATTTTCGAACAATGGCAAAAGGCACTGGTTGCGACAGAACATCAGCCGCCAACCATGCTTCCGGCCGACAGCCGGCTTCCGCAGATCAGCAAGAAAGATCGCCGCAAGCGATTAAGCAGCGAAGAGCAGATTGCGGTCCGCAAGGCGATGGAAGAAGCGCTCGACCGGACGATGCAGGGAAGCTTTGCCTGCCAGAAAGGCGCATGGTGCGTGGCCATGCTCGAAAGCGGCGCCATACTGGTCACCATAGAAA
>NZ_JAUQTZ010000261.1:0-2872 GCF_059803845.1 Rhizobium sp. UFLA01-1127
GGAGGACACTCCGTTTCATCGCAAACCGAGATCAACTTCTACCTTAATGATCATTTTAGCCAGGTGCAGTCCCCGAGTGCGATGGTGCACGATTGATCCTCAGTCGTCAGAAAGAGGATGCGTTATGGGAAGTGTTCTTCACGGGAGCGCCCGCACGACGCGGCGTCTTCGAGCCGAACTCCAAGCGTCGCAAGAAAGTATCCGCTCCCCCGCCGCCGCTACGGCCTGAACCCGAAAACGGTAACCAAGTGGCGTAAGCGGCCCCCATGCGCCGATGGGTCCCAAGTCTCTCAAAAGCAGTGTGCTGACGCCGGACGAGGAAGCCATCGTGGCGGCTTTCCGGCAAAGGACGCCGCTGCCATTGGGAGACGTGCTGGGCTGCTTGCGAGATACCATCCCGACCTCAGGCGTATCACAATACGGTTTGTCGAGCCGGCTACCGGATGCCGATGAGTTCGAGCCATCGTTGCGGAATATTCACCATGATGCTTTAGATATATCGAATTAAGTAATCAATGATATATTTATTTATAGACTGTATCCTGTCCCTCGGCGATGGAGAGATATTGCTTTACCGCTGAATACTGCCGCGGGTTTTGCACTGGGAGGTCGGTTCGTCGATAGGAGCGGCGACCGAAGAGGAGAGTTGCGATGAGCGCTTCTGACGTCAAGTTTACGCCAGACATCCTGGTACTCGTTGCCTGTGACGGCGATTCCGAGACTTTGGCCATGGCGACCAACATAAGAAAGGCCGGCTTGTCATGCGTTTGTTTTTCGAATTTCCATACGATGGCGGAGCATTGGCGATATCTCGAACCAGCCATCATCCTTGTCGATGCGGCGGTTGCCGATGAATTTTTCCGCTGCCGCAGCGAGAACGAAGTTTTTCAAGATCTGCCGGTGATCGAAATCGTGTCGCCGGATATCGATAGCCGTGTCAAAGCATTAGCCGCCGGCGCTGTGGATTGCATTGTCAAACCTGTCATAAATGAGGAATTGTTGGCGCGCCTGCGAACGCAACTCGAACTGCAGGCGGCACAAAGGCAGTTCAAGCTCGTCAACATGCAGTTCGCCACAACGCTGGAAAAAATGGGGCAGGGGGTTTGTTTCTTCGATGCGGATCGGCGCCTGGTTCTTTCCAACCGCCGTTATGCTGAAGTCTATGGCATTGAGCCGGAAGCAATAATACCGGGCATGAGATTGGAAGAGATCGCCGAGTTGCGATATGCGGCGGGTGCCTGCCCACCTATCTCCCATCAGGAATATTTGGATTGGTGTGACGCGGTCAATTCGAGCCCTTCTCCGCAAAACTGGTCGGCCGAACTCATGTCCGGAAAAGTCATCCGTGTGCATCATGAGCGTACGGCCGATGGCGGATGGGTATCCACCCACGAGGATGTGACTGAGCACAGAGATGCCGAGAGGCAAATAACCCATTTGGCCTTGCATGATCCGTTGACCGATCTGCCCAACCGGGCGGCGTTGAAGAAAGAACTCGATGTTCTGATTAAAAAAAACAGGGAACAGGACTTTCCGTTCGCGGTGCTGTGCCTTGATCTGGACCGTTTCAAAGAGGTCAATGACCTCTTCGGCCATAATGCCGGCGACCTTCTCTTGTGCACTATAGCCGACCGTTTACGCGCGATATCGGACGAGGCATTCGTTGCCCGGCTTGGCGGCGACGAGTTCATGGTGCTGGCTGAACACGATGTCAAATTCGCATCGAGCCTCGCGGACCGCATTATCGCATCCCTAAGCGAGGACGCCGATATCGATGGAACCCGGGTCCGGATCGGCGTAAGCATCGGCGTGGCGGTATTCCCGGCAGACGGTGGCAGCGCGGGGGTTCTGATGAGCAATGCCGACGCTGCGCTTTATCGTGCCAAAGCCGAAGGTCGGGGGACAATCCGGTTTTTCGAGCCGCAGATGGACCAATGGCTGCGCGAAAAGCGGTCGTTGCAGCGCGACCTCCACGCCGCTCTCTCGCTGCAACAGCTTGCCGTCGTTTATCAGCCGCAAGCCGACATCGGCGGAGACATAATGGGTTTTGAAGCCCTGCTGCGGTGGCACCATCCGACCCGCGGCAATGTTCCGCCTTCTGTCTTCATTCCGATTGCCGAAGAGAGCAGTCTGATCATCGAACTCGGGGAATGGGTGCTTCGTGCGGCCTGCAAGGAAGCGGCCTCCTGGCCGAATGAGCTGCAGATCGCCGTCAATCTCTCGCCCGTGCAGTTCAAGCACGGCGATCTTTCCAATCTCGTGCGATCCGTTCTCGTCGATACCGGTCTCTCGCCTGATCGGTTGGAGCTCGAAATCACCGAAGGCGTATTGATTGACGATTTCGAGCGGGCAATCGCGACACTCGGGCGTCTCAAGGGTCTCGGCGTGCGGATTGCCATGGATGATTTCGGGACCGGCTATTCCTCTTTGTCCTACCTGCAATCCTTCCCTTTCGATAAAATCAAGATCGATCAATCCTTCATACGCCAGGCCGGGCAGTCACAATCCGCCGCGATCATTCGTGCGGTTATCGGCCTGGGGCGAGGCCTGGATTTGCCGGTGATTGCCGAAGGCGTCGAATCGGAAGACCAGCTTGCGTTCCTGACCCGCGAAAGTTGTCACCAGGTGCAGGGCTATCTGGTCGGGCGACCGCAGCCGATTTCCGTCTATGCCAGATATGTCGGCCGGGAGGTGCCGGAAATGGATCAGGTTCGATCGAAACGTGACGGTGATCCATTGTCGCAGTGGCGCAAGGAACAATCGAAACGGGAGCTTCCGCAGTCATTGTGATCGTCTCCCGATAGCAGACGCTGCCCCCGGAGTGAATATCTGGATTATCGCTGCTGCGAACTTAAACGGCATAGATCAGTAT
>NZ_JAUQTZ010000262.1:0-2782 GCF_059803845.1 Rhizobium sp. UFLA01-1127
CTCATATATTTCGGCGTCGCCCCAAATCAATTCAACAATTGACGTGGGGACCGCCGGGCGGACCAATTGCCTCAGAACAAAACGAGTCACCGGGAGAATGGATGTATGTGCTATAAAACGCTGTACCGGCTGTCTCATGCAGCATCCACGGCTGATCGTTATTCTACAATAGAATCCAAGCTTCACCGCACTATCCGATTCAGCACCAAAACTTCAAATCTTGTTGATTGCTCCAAGAACTGATCCCGGAGGTCGGCGCCCAGAATTGACTCGTCCTTAAGGTATTGTGCGTGTCGGTTGTCCTGATCAAGTTCTTTCGCCTCTGGCTCGTCGTTTTGGGTTAATGTGCTGCGATGTTCTTAGCAAAAGCTGTCGTTTCCGGTCTCGAGGATATGACAGTGATAGGTGACACGCCCCAGTAACACGATGATCATCTTGACATCACTAAAAACGCTGGCCCATTCACTGAAGCGAAGATTGGTGATGATGATAATGCTAGCCTGTAGTGACTAATTAATTGTTAGAGCCAGACCATTATGCTTGCGAGCTTGATGAAGCTAAGGAAATTGTCGGCGAGTTGTCTTATCTGGTGACGTGACGTCTGGATGACGGTGCGTCTCTCGCCTCCTGAATGAAACAGCATAGCACTCCTTCCGCCTCACCGATGGAGGGAGCATTCATAACCAGAGAAGGAAGATGGCGAGAGAACAGATTCGTGTTGCGGGCCAAAGGGCCGAAGAGGGGGTGCTTGCTGGATTCTCCGAGAATCACATCGCACAGAAGGTCAAAGCTATGTATGCAGCTGCGCTTTTTTCGGTGTAATTTTCACAAAGCGTACCATCAACTCACCGCAAAGATTGTTTTTAGCAATTATGGTAATTACGCAAAGTTGCAATCCACCTACAGCAATTTGGCAGACTGCACATTTAGACAATCAGAGCCAAAATACAGCGACAATCAGGCTTATGCGCGTAAGCACCACAGTGACAACTGCCAGGGCGCTTTTCCATTCCTGTTCGATATATGGAAGATCCTCGTTCATCGCGTCCATCTCTGCCTGAGCGTTGGTAGGCGGTATGCCCTCAAAGTCGGGAGAGTCGAGTAAATAATTCGCCTAACAGCCGGACGGATACAGAATAGGCTGGCTAGAATTTCGCCCAGCTAGGCAGAGCGTTTAAAACGTCGCTCCGTCTTCCGGCTTGGGATAGTCGTCCCTCGATGCTCATAGCAGTGGTATCGCGTTTCGCCGCGCGAAGGCGCCGCTCTCCTTCAGCCTGGCTCTGGGGACTAGTGATCGATGTGGACGATATCTATCGGGTCTTCAAGCTCTTTGGGCATCTAATTCAGATCGCCTCCTGCACCGCCACCAAGCGAGGGCGCAACGTTTGCGGTGAAGTTCTAAATGGCTTCATAGAACCGGCAAACCGTGTTGCTTGCGAGGCGCCGGCTGCTTCAGCCGCGGCCTAGAGATCAAGCGCGACACTGCCACGCACGTTTCGGATGAAACCCTCCATGTCGCAGGCGCTTGATGCTGGGCCACCGAGCAAATGGGCTTTCAGCAGGTCGTGTTTCACGCAGCGACCATCTAGCTCGGCTACTCGCTTTCCATCGTGTTTTGATATGACCGCTAGTCCCGACGTTTTGCGCAGGAACCGATCCTTGCCACAGGCATCAGGTCACCATTGACGCTAATCAATCTCTGAGACCACTGACAAATCAAACAAATCGACGCGATTTATAGAAAACTGGCTGGGAAACCTGGATTCGAACCAAGATTAACGGAGTCAGAGTCCGCTGTTCTACCATTGAACTATTTCCCAACAGCCGCCGGGCCGAAAAGTGCCCCTGCGGGGAAAGCAGGGCCTCTATAATCGAATTTGCCGCGGATGCAAACCCTTTAACGCGCGAAAACGCGATTTTTTGAAAGTCACTCTGGACCGCCGTGATAAGTCACGAATCCGCCTGCCGCCAGCGGGTTTTCCATGCAATGCTTCCCCAATGGCCCAAAGCTGCCGCCCCAGCAAACGATCTCCCCAGTTTCGATGTCACGCGCTCGGTCGCCTCACCAGCGCAACAGGCGCTTCCCGAGGATATAGCCCACAGCCGTCACCATGGCGATCGCGATCGGGTACCAGAGCAGCACGAAAAGCGGGCTGTCGTCCGTGCAATTGGAGGCATAGAAGGTCGCGGCGATGCCGCTGGCGGCAAGGCCGGCGACGGCGCCAGCCGCACCCGGTTTTTCGGGCGCACCATGGCGCAGCGCCATAAGGAAGCAGGCGAGCGGGCCGATCGAGAGCAGCGGGATGAGCGTCAGGCAGAAGCGGGCATTGTGCCCAATCATCCGCGCACTCCAGCTATCGGCCGGCATCACGGCCATTTCGGCGGCGGCGGCGGCAAGCAGCAGGACGGGCGCCAACAGCAGCGTCCAGCCCCACAGGCGCAGCGATACGCCCGGCCGCCCGATACGGAAGACGACGGCACAGGCCGTTGCAGCAAGCGCGATGGTCACGACGAACTTGAACAGAAAACGGACGGTCTCCATCGCTGTATCGATATCGGCACGAAAGCCGATCATGGCGAAGAAGATACCGCCGCTGATTAGGATGCCTGCGACGACCGCCAGGGTCAGGACCTTGCCGATCCGCGTGCGGACCGGCGCGTCCTGCGCCAGAAGATTGATGAGGTCATCGGTTTTCACTGGTCTCACTCCGATACAAAGCCGCAAGCGCCTTTAGCGCGCGATGCAGAGCCACGCGCACCGCCCCTTCCGTCATCTTCAGCC
>NZ_JAUQTZ010000263.1:0-2776 GCF_059803845.1 Rhizobium sp. UFLA01-1127
AACCATGACCGTGTTGAGTATTGCCGGAACGTTGGACAGAATGCACACGGAGGTAACGTAGAAGCAATAAGTTAGACAATTTATGTTATCTCTTTGTGTGAAGTTGTTCCATCGTGTGATTATGTGATGTGCTTGTTTAGGTTGATCTGCCGCGAGGGCCAATTCCGCGGATTGAGGAGGTTGAGCAAGATATCAAATATGGTAATGTTGGGTTTGGCAGGATACGCAAATTTGTGATACAAATTGGCTGTCGATCGACGGATGAACCGTCGATGTGCCTGCGGCGCTTCTAAAAATGGGGGGCGAAATGACGCCGGAGATGCGCGGTGCGCTGGTATTGGATGCACGCAAGATGTGCAAGGACAGGGTCGTTCATGCCCGCTTCAGCGTCTTGGAACGTGCCGCCGTCGATGCCGCAGCTGCCGCCGCCGGCCTGACGGTTTCGGCCTTCATTCGATCGCTGACATTGGAGGGGGCGGGCGTGCGCCCATTCCTGACCGACGAGGATAGGGCCATACTCGAGATGCTGATCGCCGATATTCGGGCGCTCGGCGTGAACGTCAATCAGATTGCCCGTTTCGTTCATGCGACCGGTCGATATTCGGCGACGGAGCTGTCATCGGAATTAACGGAAGTGCAAAAGCTTCTTGCCGCAGTCTTGCTCGAGCTAAGGCGTTATGCGGCCCGCGGCGCGCATCGGCGACGGGACAGCGTGTGATGGAATTCCTGCCCGGCGCATTTGAGCACGAATGGGAACGGCGTCGGGCAGCGCTGCTGCATGAGCGATCGCTAGGCCGGCCAAGTTTGGTCGACGAGGAAGAGTGGCGCCGCCGGGGCGGCGTGGTTGCGCAAGCCTCTCCGTTGCCGGGTGCCGCGGCCGGACAATTCGGATTGGGAGCGAAGGGCGGAGCGTTCGGAAGGACGCGGAGGCGAGCGCAAGGATCGTATTTAGAGCCTTCGATGCGATCGCGGTTTGCCGCCCTGGCCTCGGGCAGCCAGCCGGCCGTCGTCAAGCTTGCGTCGTTTGGTGGCGGCGGCCGGCTCGGCGCAATGATCAACTATGTGTCGCGCAACGGCGCCGTTATCGTTGAGACCGAACGTGGTGAAGACCTGCGTGGACGCGATGAGCTTGCAGGTATCCATCGTGACTGGGACCATCTGATGGGGAACCGCGCCGAAAGCCGTGACATCGGGACCTTCCTGGTAGAGGTGATGGAGACTGAGATACCAAACACGACAGCTGATCTCCATACGCGGGCGCGAACCCTGCTTCAGCGCGGGCTGGGCGACCGGAGCTTTGTCTTCGCGGTCACCTCCGCCGGTGATGGCAGGGGCTACCGGGTCGAAGGCGTCAGCGTGCTGCGCGACAGCGCCGGAGAGCGATTGACCGGTGACGCCAAGGCCTCGGCGATCGTGCAGGAGCGGCTTGGCGATGGAGGCAGGAAACGCCAACAAGCGGTGACGTTTCGCTTTACCGGCTATGGCAATGGCATCGACTATGGCTCTGCCCGCGTGCGGGACCTGGTTGAGAGGCATCCAGGCATCGTCCGAACCGCGCAAGGCGAGGCGATCATTGATGCCAAGCAGGCAGCAGAACTGGTGCAGCGCGACTGGCGCAAGCAACTGCATAGCCGCAAGTCTCGTGATGTGATGCATGTCGTGATGTCGGCGCGGGCAGGTACCGATGTCGAAGCCTTCCATGCGGCCGCACGCGACTTTCTGGCGCGGGAGTTTGCCGGCTACCGCTACGTGCTTGCGCTTCATGATCCATCCCGAGACCCGAAGGCGGAGGAGACGGGTGGAAAGCGGCCGCATGTGCATGTTCATGCAATCATCGCAATGCGCTCGGATGCCGGTGACAGGATCGAGACAAGTATCGGATCGTTCCGACGCTGGCGGGTGGAGATGGCCGAAAAGGCGCGCGGGCATGGCATTCGCATGGAAATGACCGATCGACGCGACCGCGCCAGCGCGCCGGCTTATAGCCGCAATCAAGTGCGGCCGACGAACAGGAAGGGTCGCACACAACATGAGGGTACGAGTGAAGCAGGTCAACGGCGCTATGAGGCCAAGCGGGCGGACCATCAAAACATCGCCTCGACACCAGATAGCAAGATTTATTCCATGTCAGCCCGTGGAGAATGGCTGGCTCTGGCGAAAAATAGTGGTGAAGCGGATGTCAAGAGTTTCGCGACGGCCCAAGCAATTCGGCTTGAGGCCGACTATGACAGAGCTTTCCGTCAAGAAATGGGCTCATCCGATCCGAGAAGCAATCCCTCGCAATACAGAATAAATTTGGTAAAGTTGGCAAAGACGGTAGGGGAGGGCGATATCATGCGTCATATGACACGTCAGGAATTCGAATCCTACGAAAAGAGGGTTGAGACGGCTCTGTTTCAGGCAGAACGCGAGACGCCCCAAAACGAACGCGAGAGCTTGGAGAAGATCGCAGCAGCTGCCCGCAATCATGTCAACCTAAGGCGCGAACTGATGGAATTGCAGGAGCAGGGTGGTCCGACCGATCCAGGCCTTGGGCGCTCGGCTCGCAAGCAAAGTGACGAGGCGGATGTCTATTGGCAGGAGGTGGTCGCCCGGCATGGCTTGCGCGCTGCCGAGGCAGCCAATCGGGCGATGCTTGAGGTCGAGCGCTGTCGCGATGAGATCGAGAAGGCCATGTCCGGGGAGATCAAAGCAGACAGGGCGGCGCTGCAAGCCGATCTGCAGCGGGAAATCTCCAAGGCCGCCGAGCTTGGTGCGGAGGGTAATACTCTGATCC
>NZ_JAUQTZ010000264.1:0-2723 GCF_059803845.1 Rhizobium sp. UFLA01-1127
GAGCAGGACCCGCTCATCAACCTGCGTGCCAATGAGGAGACGGGCGACATATATGTCTCGCTCTATGGCGAAGTGCAAAAAGAGGTCATACACACAACTCTCTCGACCGAGTTCGGCCTGGACATCGCCTTTGAGGAAACCACCGTCATCTATGTCGAGAAACTGGCCGGAACGGGAAGCGCAGTTGAGTGGATATTCAAGGAGCCAAATCCGTTTCTCGCAACGATCGGTTTGCGCGTCGAGCCGCGGCCGGAAGGCAGCGGCAACAGCTTTGCTCTGGAAGTGGATGTCGGCCAGATGCCGGCAAGCTTTTACCGGGCGGTCGAGGAGGCCACGTTCGAAACGCTCAAGGAAGGCCTTTTCGGCTGGCAGATCGTCGACAGCCATGTCGCCATGACAGCGGCGCGGCAAAGTTCGCCGGCAAGCACGGCGGTGGACTTCCGCAAGCTGACGCCGCTGGTGCTCGCATCCGCGCTTTCATCTGCACAGACGATCCTCTGCGAGCCCATCGAGCATTTTTACATCGAGATACCGGCAATGGCGTTGGCTGGTCTATACAGCCTGCTCGCGAAATCCGGCGCGTCGATGACAAAATCGCTGATCGACGAGGGATTGGCCCGGCTGGAAGGCACGGTCGCATCATCGATGATCCAGATCATCCAAAGGCAATTGCCGGGGTTGTCGGGAGGTGCCGGCGTCCTGGATCACGCCTTCGATCATTATGCACCGTTATCGGATCCCCAGCATGTGCGGGAACGCGCAGGCGCAAACCCGTTCGATCGTGCCGATTATCTGCGGCGCGTGCGATAAGGCCCGAGGCTCAGTATCAGCGCAAAAAGCCCGGCAAAACCGGGCTCTTTTCATGCGGCAGATCGCAATGCGATTAGATGCCGAGACCGCCGAAGCGCTTGTTGAACTTCGAAACGCGGCCGGCACGGTCCATCATCTGCTGGTTGCCGCCGGTCCAAGCCGGATGGGACTTGGAGTCGATTTCGAGGTTCATGACAGCGCCTTCAGAACCCCAGGTCGAGCGGGTTTCATATTCGGTGCCGTCGGTCATGACTACCTTGATCGTGTGGTAGTCGGGATGAATGTTGGCCTTCATAACAATCTTCCTGTCATGCCAGGGTCCATTTGTCGCAAGCCATTGCGGCAACCGAACCGATTGAATAAATGAAGCCGCAGTCCGTTAAAGGCCACGGCTTCCAATTAAGATGGCGTGCCTATACATGAAGGCAGCGGCGATAACAAGGGGCGAAACGTCGAGTCCCTTGCTGATATGGGGATTGGAGACGACTTGTCAGAGACTGGCCAGGCTGAGGAAAAGAAAAACCGATCAATCCGCCCTCTCGGACGACTGGCACCCTACCTCCGGCGATATCGAGGCATGGTGGCCGGGGCGATTGTTTCGCTCGTCGCTGCCGCCGTCACCTCGCTCGCGCTGCCGGTCGCCGTGCGCCGCATGATCGATCACGGCTTCGATCAGGCCGACCGTGGGCTGATCGACAGCTATTTCGTCGCGATCATGATCATGGCCCTGCTGCTCGCCGCTGCGAGCGCACTGCGCTACTATTTCGTCATCTCCATCGGCGAGCGCATCGTCTCCGACATGCGCCGCGAAGTCTTCGACCATGTCACGCGGCTGTCGCCCTCCTTCTTCGACGTCAATCAATCAGGCGAGATCGTCTCACGGCTGACGGCCGACACGACTCAGATCAAGTCCGCGGTCGGCGCCACCGCGTCCGTCGCGCTGCGCAACCTCATCCTCTGTCTCGGCGCCGTGATCATGATGATCGTCACCAGCCCGAAGCTGTCGAGCATCGTGCTGGTCGCCATTCCGGTCATTGTCCTGCCGCTTGTCAGTTTCGGACGTTCCGTGCGCAAGCGTTCGCGGGCCGCGCAGGAGACGCTGGCGCAAGCGTCGGCCTATGCCAACGAGACCATCGCGGCCAACCGCACCATTCAGGCCTATAACGGCGAGAACGCAGCCGCGCGGCGTTACGGCAGTGCCGTCGAGGATGCCTATCAGGCGGCACGCGCGGCGATCAAATCCCGCTCGCTGCTGACGGGCTTCGCCATTGCCATGGTCTTCGGCAGCATCGTCGCGGTTCTCTGGGTCGGCGCGCAGAACGTTCTCGCCGGCACCATGTCCGCCGGCACACTCGGCCAGTTCCTGCTCTATTCCGTCATCGCCGGCTCCTCGCTCGGCTCGCTGTCGGAAGTCTGGGGCGAGCTGTCCCAAGCAGCGGGGGCTGCCGACCGCCTCGGCGAGCTGCTTGCCGAGGTATCGCCGATCGCCGCACCGGCCAATCCGCTGCCCTTGCCGCAACCGCCGCAGGGCCGTGTGGAATTCTCCGATGTCCACTTCTCCTACCCGTCGCGACCGAACAGATCGGCGCTGCATGGGCTCTCCTTCTCCGTAACTCCGGGGGAAACGGTCGCAATCGTGGGCGCGTCGGGTGCCGGGAAGAGCACCATCTTTTCGCTGCTGCTGCGCTTCTACGATCCGCAGAAGGGTCGCGTCGCCCTGGATGGCATCGATGCCCGCGACGTGCTGCCGGATGCCTTGCGCGAACGAATTGCCATCGTGCCTCAGGATACGACGATCTTTGCCGCCACGATCCATGATAACATCGCCTTCGGCCGCCCGGACGCCTCTCGCGAGGAAGTCTGTGCCGCCGCGGCCGCTGCGCAAGCGGATGAGTTCATCTCGCGCCTGGAGC
>NZ_JAUQTZ010000265.1:0-2681 GCF_059803845.1 Rhizobium sp. UFLA01-1127
GTTCAGAGCGTGCGGCCATCCGTTGCTCCACGAGTTCCGCCGCCTGAGCCTCGCTGATCTTCCTGGCCTTTGCCGTGTTGGCGATGTGCAGCTCGATGTCGCGATATTGACCCTGGCCAGGCGTATGATCCATCAGCGAAATCAGGTGGAGCGCGCCGGCGTCGATCAGTGCTTTTGCTTCCGTCAGGGCGGGCAGGAAGGTCACTTCGAAACGGCCATGGACGCGATGGTCGACCAGCAGACCGTCCCGCATCGACGCGAGCTTTTCGATCATGGCACGGGTATGCTCGATGGAGCGGACATGGCCATAGGTGGCAGGCGTGAAGGCGACGGCGGCATAAGCTGTCGTCACGCCGTTGGCGGCAAGCATCTTGTCGAGGTCGTAGACGCCGAGTTCGAGCGGCATGCGGACATTGACCCGCGGTTCCACGCATTTTTCGATCATGTCGCCGTGCATGTCGACGAAACCGGGAAGCAGAAACCGACCGCGGCCATCTATTTCTGCGCCCTCGACGGGTCTTTCGCTGATATCAGCAATGAGCCCATCCTCGATCCTGACGGCGCCGCGCTCGATCACGCGGTCCTGCAATACAATCTCAAAATTACTCAGCCACATCGCTTTGCTCGTCCTCAATCTTGATGGCTTCCAGATGAATTTCCCGGTCGATCCATGCACTTACATCTTTAGGATGACGAAAGACATGCTCCACGACCATGCCGCGCTGCATCACGATAACCCGGTCTGCCGTCATGCAGATGACACCGTCGCCATGGCATGTTCGAGATCTCCGCCGACCACGCGTAGGTATAGAATGCGCTGACCGGATTGCCGGTCTTCTCCGCGGTCAACGTCTTTTCCTCGAGCATTGGGATTTCGTCGGGGGGAAGGGCTTTTAGATATTCGAATAATTACTATAATCATTCGAATGAATTGTCCATCGCGTTTTGCCTTACGGAAAGAGATTTGCGTGGTGGCGCGAAATCGTCAGCCGCCGCGCCGGCGCAGCCATTCCGCTGTGATGCGGCTTGCTTCCCGCGCGGCCGCCGCCGCGGCCAGTCCTTCCAGCAGGGCAAACAGAAAAGAGCCTGCGAACCGATCGCCGGCGCCGATCGTGTTGGTCGTCTCGACCCTTGCTGCCGGTTCGACTTCAATAGCTGTCGCGCCGTCAAACAGCATGATCGGGCGCGTACCATCGGTGAGAACCAGCATCTTCAGGCGAGAACCGGCAATCTCGCCGGCACGCAGCCATGCGACGGCGAGATCGTCTGCAACGTCGTCGCGCGAAGAGATGACATAATCGGACGGGCGAGGCGTTGCGGGCTTTAGCGGAAATTGCGAGACGACAAGCGGCTGGGCGCCGATCTGTTCGACAAGGTGCTCTTCAAGAACGAGCGCGTTGACATAGACGCCTGCGGCCACAAGCTTTCCGGTGACTGTCAAGGAACGGGAACGCCCGGCTGGTGCCACGATCGTTCGTTCTCCGCCCGGTTCGAGGAGAATTTCCAGCGGCGCGGTGTCGCCCGGTACCATCGTTACATGTTCGGTATCGAAGCCGTCCGCGGCAAGTGATTGGAGCGCCGCTTGTCCCTGCTCATCCCGCATCAGCCATGAGACGATGGCGACATCGGCTCCCAGCTCCAGCAACTGCCGGCCGGTGTAGAAAGCACCGCCGCCGAGTCGGGTCGTGCGGGACGAAAACTGTATCCGCCCACCCGAAACCAGCGGGGCGTCCAGTTGCCATATGCGGTCGTGATTGACCGATCCGATGACGATTATTCGGGGCATGTTTCTGCCTATCTGCCTCAACGTCTAGTGCCAGTGCGGCGATCATGAAACGCTGTGCCAGCAGGAAGATCAAGGGAACGGGCACGATCGACAAAAGACTTGTTGCCTTTCGGCGCCTTCGAGAACGGCAAAGACGGCAATGCCGGTCGTGAGCGCCATTTTCAAAGCGTCATCCGGTACGAGCCGTCCCGGAGATAGATGTTCCAGGCCGGCAAAGGTCACAAGGGAATTTCGCTTCAGCAGCCATCTGACGGGTACCAGCCATGGGCGGAGATTGAAAAGCAATGCTGCAGCCGATATATAACATTCGAATGACATCAATGAATTCGGATGAGCGGGCATGGGAAGAAAACTGCTGCATGGGCAGTGGCAACAGGTCGAGAGCGATATCGCCGAGGATATTCTGACCGGCCGCCTATCGCCCAAGGCGCAGCTTCCCACGGAATCAGATCTGATGGAGCGGTTCGGTGTCGGGCGCCATACGATACGGCGGGCGATTTCCCGTCTCGAGAGCCGCGGGCTGGTCTTGGTCGAGCAGGGGCGCGGCACCTTTGTTCGTGATAGCCGCCTCGACTACCGCCTGTCCGAACGCACGCGTTTTTCCCAGAACCTGCTCGATCAGGGCAGGGAACCGCTGGGGCAGGCCATCCATGAAGAGGTGGTCCCCGCGTCCGAGTTTATCGCCGAGGCGCTGCGGCTTCCCCACGGCGAGCCCGTCTACCATATCGTCCGGCGCGGTTTTGCCGACGAAGAGCCGATCAATTACTCGCGTGCCTATTATCCCGTACGTCGCTTTCCGGGCTTCGACGAGGCCCGGCGCAGCGGGCGAAGCGTGAGCGTCATTCTGGCCGAATACGGCATACCCGACTATATCCGCCTGCGCACGGATATCATC
>NZ_JAUQTZ010000266.1:0-2663 GCF_059803845.1 Rhizobium sp. UFLA01-1127
CTTGCCGTGGTCAACGTGACCGATCGTCCCGATGTTAACGTGCGGCTTATTGCGCTCAAACTTACTCTTTGCCATTTTCGGCTCTCCGTTTTCCTGTCCCCTGAGGGATCAATTCTTGTTATCGGTCAATTGGTATTCCGGTCACTTCTGACCGGAATACTTTGCCTGGATTTCCTGTGCGACGTTCGACGGAACCGGCGCGTAATGATCGAAGGTCATCGTGTACTGTGCGCGGCCCTGAGACATCGAACGCAGATTATCGACGTACTTGAACATGTTCGCCAGCGGGACGTTCGCGTTGATGACGACAGCGATACCGCGGCTTTCCTGGCCCTGGATCTGACCACGGCGAGAGTTCAGGTCACCGATCACGTCACCGACGTAATCTTCCGGCGTCACGACTTCGACCTTCATCATCGGCTCGAGGAGCTGAGCACCGGCTTCGCGGGCTGCTTCACGGAAGCAGGCGCGGGAAGCGATTTCGAAGGCCAGAACCGACGAGTCGACGTCGTGGAAGGCACCGTCGATAAGCGTCGCCTTGACGCCGAGCATCGGGAAGCCAGCCAGCGGGCCGGAAGACAGAACGCTTTCGATACCCTTCTGAACGCCCGGAATGTATTCCTTCGGAACAGAACCGCCGACGATCTTGGACTCGAACTTGAAGTCGTCGCCATCCGGGTTCGGTTCGAACACGATCTTGACGCGAGCGAACTGACCGGTACCACCCGACTGCTTCTTGTGGGTGTAGTCCTTTTCCGTCTGACGCGTGATGGTTTCGCGGTAAGCAACCTGCGGCGCGCCGACGCTTGCTTCAACCTTGAATTCACGACGCATACGGTCGACGATGATGTCGAGGTGAAGTTCACCCATGCCGGCGATGATGGTCTGACCCGATTCCTGGTCCGTCTTGACGCGGAAGGACGGATCTTCAGCAGCCAGGCGGTTGAGTGCGAGGCCCATCTTTTCCTGGTCGCCCTTGGTCTTCGGCTCGATCGCGATCTGGATGACCGGCTCGGGGAATTCCATGCGCTCGAGGATAACCGGCTTCAGCGGATCGCAGAGCGTATCGCCTGTGGTGGTTTCCTTGAGGCCAGCCAGAGCAACGATGTCGCCAGCGAAGGCTTCTTCGATGTCTTCGCGCGAGTTCGAGTGCATCTGCAGCATGCGGCCGACGCGCTCGCGCTTGTCCTTGACCGTGTTCATGACCGACGCGCCCTTTTCGAGCTTGCCGGAGTAGATGCGGGCGAAGGTCAGCGAACCGACGAAGGGGTCGTTCATGATCTTGAACGCGAGCATGGACAGCGGCTCGCTGTCGTCAGCATGACGTTCGATCTCGGCTTCGGTCTTGAAGTCGATGCCCTTGATCGCCGGAATGTCGAGCGGCGACGGCAGATATTCGACAACGGCGTCGAGCAGCGGCTGAACGCCCTTGTTCTTGAAGGCAGTGCCGCAGAACATGGGATGGAACTTGACGTCGATCGTGCCGCGACGGACGAGCGCGCGGATCTGTTCGTTGTCAGGCAGGTTGCCTTCGAGATAGGCTTCGGTCGCGGCTTCGTCGATCTCGACAACGGTCTCGATCAGCTTTTCGCGATACTCCGCAGCCTTCGCCTTCATGTCTTCCGGGATTTCGACGACGTCCCACTGAGCGCCGAGCGATTCGTCGCGCCAGATCAGAGCGTTCATCTCGATCAGGTCGATAACGCCCTTGAAGTCGCTTTCAGCGCCGATCGGCAGCTGCATGACGACGGCAGTGGCGCCCAGGCGGGTCTTGATCATCTCGACCGAGCGATAGAAATCGGCGCCGGTCTTGTCCATCTTGTTGCAGAAGATCATGCGCGGAACATGATACTTCTCGGCCTGACGCCACACGGTTTCCGTCTGCGGCTCAACGCCGGCGTTGGCGTCGAGCAGAGCGATAGCACCGTCGAGAACGCGCAGCGAACGCTCGACTTCGATGGTGAAGTCGACGTGACCGGGGGTGTCGATGATGTTGAAACGGCGGGTCTTGCCGTCGCGGCCCTTCCAGAAGGTGGTCGTAGCAGCTGAGGTGATCGTGATGCCACGCTCCTGCTCCTGCTCCATCCAGTCCATGGTAGCTGCGCCGTCGTGCACTTCGCCGATCTTGTGCGACTTGCCGGTGTAGTAAAGAATACGCTCGGTGGTCGTGGTCTTGCCGGCGTCGATGTGCGCCATGATACCGAAATTGCGGTAGTCTTCGATTTTATATTCGCGAGCCATAATGGACTGCCTTTCCGAAACCGTTCGGGATTACCAGCGATAATGCGAGAACGCACGGTTGGCATCAGCCATCTTGTGCGTGTCTTCGCGCTTCTTGACGGCAGCGCCGCGGTTGTTGGAGGCATCGAGAAGTTCGCCGCACAGACGATCGACCATCGTCGTCTCGTTACGCTTGCGAGCAGCAGTGATCAGCCAACGGATGGCCAAGGCCTGACGGCGCTCCGGACGAACGTCGACCGGAACCTGGTACGTAGCACCACCAACGCGACGTGAACGAACTTCAACGTGCGGAGCGATGTTATCCAAAGCCTGATGGAACACGCCGAGCGGCTCCTGCTTTGCCTTGCCCTGCACGGCGTCGAATGCGCCGTATACGATGCTTTCAGCGACGGACTTCTTGCCGTCGAGCATGATAGCATTCA
>NZ_JAUQTZ010000267.1:0-2533 GCF_059803845.1 Rhizobium sp. UFLA01-1127
GGCGGAGGATCCGGCAATCCGAGCGGTGCCGCGTGATCAGCATCAAAGCACCGCGGCGTTCCTACCCATCCTTCCAATCCAATCGGGTAGCTCATCTAAACCTACGGTAGATGCTAATATTCTAATCACCGGCCTGAATGCCACCCTTGGGCCGGGCAGTGCAGCGTCCGACGATTGCCCCCATCCTTTGTCGTCGGACGCACCCTCTCCGTATCGGCATCGCCGGATCGCGGCCTCCCGATTGAAATTCATCCTCTCTCCTTCGTTTGGAGGATGACAAAGCAGTTCGCTCTCCTATTCTCTCGGAGCGGTCATGTCGCACGCTTCGGCGACGGCCGATTTAGATTTCGACTATCAGGAGGATATCATGACGCGCACAGTCATCATCGGCGCGACCGGCCATGTCGGCACCTATCTCGTGCCGCGGCTGGTCGAGGCAGGGCATGAGGTCGTGGCGATCAGCCGCGGGCAAGCCAAACCCTATTCGCCGAACAAGGCGTGGAATGACGTCGGGCTACGGACGATGGATCGTGCTGCGATGGAGACCGATGGCAGCTTCGGTCCGGCTATCCGCGCGTTGAAGCCGGATATCGTCATCGACATGATCTGCTTCACACTCGATAGCGCAAAGCATCTGACCGAGGCGCTCACCGGTCACGTCGCTCATTTCCTGCACACCGGTACGATCTGGACGCATGGTTTTTCCACCGTCGTTCCAACGCCGGAGGAGGCGCCGAAGCGGCCGTTCGGCGACTACGGCATCCAGAAGGCGGCGATCGAGGCGCATCTGCTTGAAGAAGCGCGCCGCAGGGGATTTCCCGTAACACTGATCCATCCGGGCCATATTGTCGGTCCCGGCTGGGCACCTCTCAATCCAGCCGGACATTTCAATCTTTCCGCCTTCTCGACATTGGCGCGGGGTGAAACGCTTGTCTTGCCGAATTTCGGCCTGGAGACGGTCCACCATGTTCATGCCGATGACGTCGCGCAGATGTTCATGGGTGCGATTGCCAATTGGCGGGCTTCGAGCGGAGAGGCATTCCATGCGGTTTCAAGCGGGGCGCTGACACTCAGGGGCTATGCCGAGGCGATGTCGCGCTGGTTCGGATACGAGCCGAAACTGGAATTCCTGCCTTATGAAAAATGGGCCGAGGGCCAGATGCCGGAAGATGCGCAGGCGACCTGGGAGCATATCGCCAGAAGCCCGAATTGTTCGATCGCCAAGGCCGAGCGGCTGCTCGGTTACAAGCCCCGCTATACATCGCTTGAGGCGGTTCAGGAATCGGTTGCCTGGCTGATGGAGAAGGGGCGGATCGGCTGAAGCTCAGGCTTTCAGGCCAAGTCATTGGTTCGCAAGCCAGGCAGCCATGCCCTTGGCCGCTGCGCGCCCGGTCGCAAAACACGCGGTCAGAAGATAGCCGCCGGTCGGCGCTTCCCAATCGATCATCTCGCCGGCGACGAACATGCCGGGGAGCTTCTTCAGCATGTATCCTTCGTCGAGCTCGTCCCAACGGATGCCGCCGGCGGACGAAATGGCCTCGGCAATCGGCCTCGGCCGCAGTAATGGAATCGGCAGGGCCTTGATCGCGCGGGCTAGGCGTTCCGGATGCGAGAGAGCGGCGGGATCGACAAGCTCGCGCAACAGGCCCGCCTTCACTCCCTCGATGCCGGCGCCCTTGCGCAGGCGGCTGGAAAGACTGGCTTTGGGATCCTGCCGTGCCAGATCGCGCGCCAGGCGCTCCTCGCTGCGTCCGGGGGCGAGATCGACAATGAGCGACGCTTCCCCTTTTCTCATCAATCGATCACGCAGCGAGGCGGCATGCGCATAGACGAGGCTGCCCTCGATCCCCGTTTTCGAGACGACGAATTCACCCGGAAACGTTCCCGCTTCCGATGTCGCCGTCACGGCTTTCAGCGGCTCGCCGGCAAGGCGTTCGCTGA
This sequence comes from Rhizobium sp. UFLA01-1127, assembly GCF_059803845.1. NCBI lineage: Bacteria > Pseudomonadati > Pseudomonadota > Alphaproteobacteria > Hyphomicrobiales > Rhizobiaceae > Rhizobium > Rhizobium sp. UFLA01-1127. Next base: position 1,942 of record NZ_JAUQTZ010000267.1, read on the forward strand.
ACGGAGCGCTCCAGGTGACGTCGAAGCCGCAATTGGCCGGCTGGAAAGCAGCAATATCGATCCCCTTGTCCCGAAGCAGGCTGACCCATGCCGCGTCCGATCCGAGCCGGGCATAGCTCGCACCGCCGAGCGCGAGCACAACAGCGTCGTGGCGCACGAGCTCGCGCCCCCGCGGCGTCTCGAATACGAGGCTGCCATCCTCGAAGCCGCACCAGCGATGCCGCGTCATGATGCCGATGCCTCGCGCTTCCAGTCTCGCCAGCCAGGCGCGCAGGAGCGGCGATGCCTTCATGATTTTCGGGAAGACGCGGCCGGAAGAGCCGACGAAGGTTTCCGTGCCCAGTCCTTCCGCCCACGCCCTGACATCATCGGGCGTGAAGTCGTCAAGCGCTGCGCACAATCGCGCCGAAGCAGCGCCGAAGCGGCCGGCAAAAAGGCGGTAATCTTCCGAATGCGTGATGTTGAGGCCGGATTTTCCGGCCAGCAGAAACTTGCGTGCGACCGTCGGCATGCTGTCATAGATCGCGATATGATGGCCGGACAGGGATAGGGTTTCCGCCGCCATTAGTCCCGCAGGGCCGCCGCCTATGAT
>NZ_JAUQTZ010000268.1:0-2424 GCF_059803845.1 Rhizobium sp. UFLA01-1127
ATCATCTATTGTAAGGTTTTTACTTGTTCGGCCGTTTCCCTGTGGCGCGGCTTGTCAGGATCGTTCTCTTTATGTTTTAAATCCTTTGCGCGGACATTATAAATGACTAATTTATTGGGGTATGAAGCGCGAACAAATATCGCATGCCTTGTGAACGCGACAGTAGAATTAGACATCACTTACTTAAAAGCGACAGCGGGTTGCATCGTCGGAATGAATGCATCCGGCAGCGGATAGGTCGCATATGTGAAAATTGCGACGAAAGCCGCCTCCGATCTCTTTCAGGTCTCTAGATACGGTGAATAATTCCGCAAGCAATGAAAAATATTTCAGCTCGTATTGATGATAGTCAGTGAAGGATTCGTTGAGAGGTCATATTTTCTGCAAGTAGAAAAGTAAAAATGTGTGGAGTTTTCTGGTATATCACGGACGGAATCTTAAAATTATTCTGCGAAAAATTTTGAGGCGGCATATATTCCGGTTCTCGATCGGTTCTGATTTTGATCAGTCTTCATGAGTATTTTCTAATTTTCGTGAGAATAAATAGCGAACAAAGATTGCATTTCCGAAGAACGCAATTTCGCCACTCGGGGAGAAATTTCTGAAAGCGCTTTGAAAAAGCAATTCAAGTGCCGGTACGCCGCAGCGCTTGCGAGGCTGCCATGTCGAGGGCAAGCCATGCCTGGAGCAATCAATGGTCGTAGCGGGCTATTCGAGCCCATCCTGATCGTCAGAGGTCGCGCAGCACGCTTAGCGTCGAAAAATCAGTAGATCGTCATCGAGATCCGTCATCGGCCGGCACGTATAGACGGGACAGGAGGCGCGGTCCTTCGTCGGCATATAATCCTGATAGGCATAGAAGCCGTTGTCGCATGCGTTGCTGTCTGCGACATAACGGTCATAGAGCGTCATATTGGGTGTCCGCCTGGCCGGATAGCGCATGATCACCGCGCGTTCGCGGTTGATGACCGCCCTCGCTTCGGCGCAGGTCATGGACATGGAATTATATCGCGAAATGGCCAGCGCAGGCGTCGCGGCCGACGCGAGCAGCAAGCTCAGGAGAACGATCTTTTTCATCGGGGCAATCCTCCCTGAAATTGTTATAATGCAATATATACATGGAGACCGTGATCTCGGTTTCCATATTTGCGGTAAAACGCAAGTGTGATCGAAGTGGGAGGCTTCGTGATGAACCACGACAGTTATGACGATTCTTATATTGCCGATATCCTCTTGTCCGTAAGGACCGTCGCGCTCGTCGGCGCTTCGCCCAATCCCGCCCGTCCGAGCAACGGCGTGATGGCCTATCTTCTGAACAAAGGGTATCGGGTCATTCCCATCAATCCGGGACAGGCAGGCAAGGAAATTCTGGGCCAATGGGTTTACGCGCGTCTGTGCGATATTCCCGAGCCTGTGGATATGGTCGATGTTTTCCGCGCGCCCGAATATCTCCGATCCGTGGTCGAGGAAGCCATCATGATCGAGCCCCGGCCGCCGGTCATTTGGGGCCAGCTTGGCGTGCGCGACGACGCGGCGGCAGCAAGGGCGGAGGCCGCCGGCGTAAGGGTCGTCATGAACCGCTGTCCCGCCATAGAATATCCGCGTCTGGTCGCCTGAGCGGCGAGTTGCGCGTTTATCGCGCTATATCGCCGAAAGAGGGCAAGTTTTTTCCGGGCAGCGAAAAGCATGGCAAACTTCGCGATTAACTTTGACGGGCCGACCGCTATGATCTTCCCGCAACCGACAGAATCGGCGGGAGGGAAAGATCATGCCAACGAACAATCCTGGTTTCGACACGCTTGCGATCCATGCGGGCGCGCAGCCGGACCCGACGACGGGCGCCCGCGCGACCCCGATCTACCAGACGACATCTTTCGTTTTCCAGGATGCGGACCACGCCGCCGCGCTCTTCGGCCTGCAGCAGTTCGGCAATATATATACGCGCATCATGAACCCGACGCAGGCCGTGCTGGAGGAGCGGGTTGCCGCACTCGAAGGCGGGACCGCGGCTCTTGCCGTCGCCTCGGGCCATGCGGCCCAAATGCTGACCTTCCACACCATCATGCAGCCAGGCGACAATTTCGTTGCGGCGAGGCGGCTCTATGGCGGCTCGGTCAATCAGTTCGGCCACTCCTTCAAGAATTTCGACTGGCGGGTGCGTTGGGCCGATCCGGCCGACCCCGCCACCTTCGAGGCGCAGATTGACGAGCGCACCCGCGCCATCTTCATCGAAAGCCTGGCCAATCCCGGCGGCACCTTCGTCGATATCGCCGCGATCGCCGCCGTCGCCCACAAGCATGGCCTGCCGCTGATCGTCGACAACACCATGGCAAGCCCCTATCTCATCCGGCCGCTCGAGCACGGTGCCGACATCGTCGTGCATTCGCTGACGAAATTCCTCGGCGGTCACGGCAACTCCATGGG
>NZ_JAUQTZ010000269.1:0-2391 GCF_059803845.1 Rhizobium sp. UFLA01-1127
GATATAGGCTTCACCCGCCTCTTCGAGCGCGGTCTCCAGTTTCTCCATCCAGCTTTTGAGGTTTGGAAAATCCCAGTCGTCCTGCTCGACGAGCTGAACATCCGGATGATCCCGCAGCCAGTAACGCTGCCAATGTCCCTCACCCGAACCGAACAGGCCCGGCACGATCAGCACCCTGGTCATGGCAGCCTCGCGACGAATGGTGACGAAAGGCTCGACTCGCGATGGGAGATCAAGGGCGTCCCCCTCAATACCAGGGCGCCGGCGTCGAGCACCAATAATAGATCTCGTAGTCGCGGGCGGAAGGCTCCTGCTCGACAGACCCGAGACGATCGGCAGGCCTGCTGCGAATATCCACCTTCTGCGATGCCGCGCCGGCAAACATCGTCTTCAGACGGCTGATGACATTCCATTTCATGTGAGCCTCCATTCCGTTGACAAATCCTGGGTGTTTAAACACCGTCTTCCGTCATTCCGCAGCCGCGAGCACCGGTACCGGATGCGGAAAGAAAGCCGCGAGTTCACCGACGACCTCGTGAATCCGGCTTGCGAGCGGCTCCGACGAAACCTTGTAGTCGGTAAAATCGCGATCCGATGCGTAGACTGCGGTCGGCAGGGTATGCGCCATGAAGAACCCGAAGAGTGGCCGGAGCTGATGCTCGACCATCAGCGCATGCCTGTCTCCGCCGCCGGTCGCCGTGATGACGATCGGCTTGGCGCGCAGCTCGTGCGGATCGATGAGATCGATCAGATGCTTGAAAAGCCCGGGATAGGAGCCCTTGAAGGTCGGAGAACCGATGACGAGGGCGTCGGCCGACACGATCTCGTCAATTACGGCTTCCGCTTGATCGTCGAGCTCGCTGCGCCACTGCGCGGCACCGAGGGACGCGCCGACATCCTGCAAGTCGTAGATGCTGCTTGCAAAGCCATAGCGATCGGCAGCCAGACCGACGACGGTCCGGACCAGTGCGTAGGTCTTGGATGGCCGATTGAAGCTGCCGGCAATGCCGACGAGTTTGGGGGTGCTCATTCTCATCCCTTCCGAAGATCACATGCGTTTTCGATAATGCGAATATTGTCCATAAAAATAGTAGATTAAAAGAAACAGCCATCTCTCGTTATGGGAAAATCGGGAAATCTCTTTCCTGGCTCTGATCTGGATCACGCCGTTTGGGCCGCGAATGCGCTCAGCCTTCGGCTTCGGAGGCATGGTGAAAAACTTTGTCCAAAGGCACTGGCCAGAAGAACGAAGCACGCTATCTGGTGCACATAAGCGGGGAGAAATATTAGGTCTGGGAGGAGGTCGTCCGGCACGAAGGAAGAGGTTTCTCATGCCCAATTCAGTTTTGAACGCTCTTGGACAACCACTTTATTATAGTGACACGTCGACAGGTTTCTTTTCCGCCAGCGGCTCCGGACCGGTGCTCTATGGCACCGCAGGCAACGATTCGATGTGGGGTGACGCCTCCGTCAACGTGACGATGATGGGCGGCACCGGCGACGACATCTACTATCTCTATTCCAACCTCAATCATGCCTATGAGGCACCCAATGCCGGCATCGATACCATCAATACCTGGATGGACTATACGCTGCCGGCCAATTTCGAAAACCTCACCGTCACGGGCGACAATCGCCATGCCTACGGCAACGACGCCGACAATATCATCACCGGCGGCAGCGGCAGCCAGACGATCGATGGCGGCCCCGGCAACGACGTACTGACCGGCGGCGGCGGCGCCGATACGTTCATCGTCAGCAAGGGCAACGGCAGCGATCTTATCACCGATTTCAGCGATGACGACAAGGTCAGGCTCAACCAATATGGCCTGACTTCGTTCGATCAGGTCGTCAGCCATTCCACGCAGGAGGGCGCCAATGTCCGGCTCGATCTCGGCAACGGCGAAAGCCTTGTCTTTGCCAACAAGACCGTCTCCGATCTTCACGCGGATCAGTTCCAGCTCGGGCTCGACAGGTCGTCGCTAACGCAGACCTTTTCGGACGACTTCAACACGCTTTCACTGCATGAGGGAACACAGGGCACGTGGGATGCGAAATACTCCTGGGCACCGGACAAAGGCAGCAGCCTGAATGACGAGCTGCAATGGTACATCAACCCGTCCTATGCGCCGACGGCATCCGCAAACCCTTTTTCCGTCTCCGACGGCATCCTGACGATTACGGCGAAGCAGACACCGGATGCATTGAAATCGATCGTGGATAACCATGATTATACGTCAGGTATTCTGACGACCCATTCCACCTTTTCGCAGACCTACGGCTATTTCGAAATGCGGGCGGAGATGCCACACAACCAAGGAGTCTGGCCGGCTTTCTGGCTGCTGCCCGAGGATGGCTCCTGGCCGCCGGAACTCGACGTGGTGGAGATGC